>JBPEXU010000461.1:0-31444 GCA_052031225.1 Marinobacter sp.
CGTCGGAGGGCGAGCTGAAGTCGCTGCTCGAAGACATCGATTCGAAGTGGCAGTTTATTCGCGGCTCCTACATCAACTACAACGAGAACAACGTCGGCTTCGTGATTGATCGCTACTCCAAACGCATTCTCGACGGCCTCGAAAGCACCATCGATCTGTTGCAGACCAGCCCCTCCTGATTCGTTTTTTCTGCGGCGGGGCGCAAGGTCCCGCCGCTGTTCGTTTTTCCCGCCTTGTTGTTGATGCCCGTCAGTTTCCCGCTACACTCATTCCGTTAGATTTGGACTACTATTCTGACTATATGCCCGATGCAAAGGAGTAACACGATGTCCGCCTATAAAAAGATGCTTGTTGCCATTGACCTGACGGAAGAGGCACCGCAGGTTCTGAACAAGGCTCAGGCAATCAGCAGCGCACACAACGCGGAGCTGATTCTGGTCCACGTGGTAGAACCGGTGGGCTATGCCTACGGTGGGGACATCCCGATGGACCTGACCGAGCTGCAGGATCAGCTCGACAAAGCGGCCCGGGAACAACTCGGCAAGTATGGGGAGCAGTACGGGGTGGCGCCGGCCAATCAGATCGTCACCGTCGGGCGACCCGAATCTGAAATCCACCGGCTGGCAAAAGAACAGGATGTTGATCTGATCATCGTCGGCAGTCACGGTCGTAAAGGCCTTCAGCTGCTTCTGGGCTCCACCGCCAATGGCGTGCTGCACGGCACAGAGTGCGATGTTCTGGCCGTGCGTATTAGCTGACCGGATCATGCAGGGGGCCGCAGGTGTTACGGCCCCTCGCCTTTCATTTTCGCTTCCAGCTTGCGAAGCTGACTTTCCAGAGAAAAGCTGACGCTTGAGGCCATCGAAAAGAAGTTAAGCAGAGCCTTCAGATTACTGTCGCCCTGGCAGACCGAGTGAATGCGCTGCCAAAGCGCCTGGTTCACCAGCTGCAGCCGCTGGTTACGCTCGACCAATCCTTTGAGATCCCAATCCGGCTCCTGATCATTGCGCTTGGCAAAGTACTGCTGCAAAAGATAGTGGGACACGCTGCGCATGATGAACTCGTCGCTGCTGGCAAACGGCAGGTGATGAACCGCCATCGGTTTCAGCTCACGCAGCACCGGACAGCCGCTTGTCGCCATTTTCAGCCCCAGCAGCGACCGCAGAGCCTCCTCCAATGCAGTCTGCTTGACGTAACTCCGGCGCTCGTCAGTTACAGTCACCTCCACCTTCTGGTAGGCGTCTTCGGCCTGAAACGCTTCCACAACCGGCAGGATCTCGACTGCAGCCGGACACTGCGGGGCAGATTCGGGCTTCAACGGGCAATTACTGCATTGACAGTGCTCAAGACGGACCCAATCCGGCATTTTTGCGCCGGCACGCGCCGGCTGATCCGTCACCCGGAAATCGACTTGCCGACCATCCTGAAATCGAAACTCGTAATTAACGTTCATTGATTCGCCTGTTCTTCCAACTCCATCCAACGTGCGATTGCCAGCTCCAGCTCGTGCTCGGTCCCGGCAAGTTTCTCCAGAGTGGCAGCGACCTCGTCCTGCGGCCCGGCGTAAAAATCCGGTTCCGAGACGGTGCTCTGAAGCCCAGCAAGCTCCTGCTCCAGTGCTTCAATTTTTGCCGGCAGATGCTCCAGTTCCAGCTTGAGCTTGTAACTCAACTTACCAGGCTTGGACGATTTTGCCGCCGGCTGCGCTTTGCTATTGCCGGCACCACCGTCCACAGGTGCCCCCCCGCTCTTGCGGTCGTGCCGGTCCGGACGTTGTCCGCTGTCTTCAGACGGAAAGCGTCCGCCCTGGCGACGCCAGTCGGTATAGCCACCGACATATTCCCGAACCTTGCCACTGCCGTCCAGAAAAATGGTTTCAGTGACCACATTGTCGAGAAACTCCCGATCGTGACTGATCACAATGGCGGTGCCGCTGAATGACGACAGCTGCTCTTCCAGCAACTCCAGAGTCTCCACATCGAGATCGTTCGTCGGCTCGTCCAGAACGAGTATGTTGGCCGGTTTGCTGAACAGCTTGGCCAGCAACAGCCGGGCCCGCTCACCGCCGGAAAACACCCGCACGGGTGACCGCGCCCGCTCCGGCGTGAACAGAAACTCCTGCAAATAGCCCAGTACGTGCTTGCTCTGACCATTGATGTCGATGTATTCGCGCCCCTCGGATAAGTTATCCAAGGCATTGCGCTCAAGGTCCAGCTCACCCCTGAGCTGATCGAAGTAGGCAATCTTCAGGTTTGTACCCAGACGAATAACGCCGTCGGTCGGTTCCAAGTCGCCCAGCAACAAACGCACAAGCGTGGTTTTGCCGGTGCCGTTTTCCCCGACAACGCCGATCTTGTCGCCGCGCAGGATCGTCAGATCCATGTCCCGAATCACCCGGGTACCGTCCGGATACTGAAAACCGGCATTCCGGGCCTCGGCCACCAGTTTGCCGGAGCGGGCGGCTTCCTCGACCGAAAAACTGGCGCTGCCACCGCGCACGCGGCGCTGACGATGCTCCTCCCGCATGGCTTTCAGCGCCCTCACCCGTCCCATGTTGCGGGTGCGTCGGGCCTTGATGCCCTGGCGTATCCAGGCCTCTTCCTGCCGGAGCTTTTTATCAAACAGGGCGTTCTGGCGCTCTTCCTCCTCTAGGGCCTTTTCCTTGAGTTCCAGATAGCGGTCGTAACTGGCGGCAAAGCTCACCAGCTGGCCCCGATCCAGCTCCACGATCCGCGTCGCCATCCGGCGAATGAAGGCGCGATCGTGACTGACAAACAACATTGCCCCCCGGAATTGGCTGAGCGCCTCCTCCAGCCAGGCAATGGCCGGCACATCGAGGTGGTTCGTTGGCTCGTCCAGCAGAAGGATATCCGGCTCCGAGACCAGCGCACGGGCCAGTAAGACCCGGCGCTGCCAGCCGCCAGAGAGGGTATTCAGCCGGCGGTCCGGATCAATGCCATACTGGCCCAAGATGGTGTTCACTCTCTGGTCCAGCCGCCAGCCATCCAGCGCCTCCAAGCGTTCCTGAACTGTCATCAGCTGCTCAAGGCTGTCTTCGTCGCCCTGCTGAGACAGGCAATGAAACTGCGCGAGCAATTGGCCGGTTTCCGGGAATGCGCTGGCAACCACCTCATAGGCGGTACGGTCATCGTCGGTTGGCAGGTTTTGGGGCAACACCGACAACACCGCCCCTTCCTCCAACCGGACAACGCCCCCATCCGGGGTGACCTCGCCACTGACGATTTTCAGCAGCGTGGACTTGCCTTCACCATTTCGGCCCAACAGACACACCCGTTCGCCCGCCTCGATCACCAGCGACGCATTATCAAGCAGCGGATGCATCCCGTACGCCAGGGAAACCGCATCCAGGTTAAGCAAAGGCACGGTTAGCTCTTCTCCCGTTCTAGTACATTCACCGAATCACCCACCCGGACGACGCCGGGACCATCGTGGACGGCGTTCATGCCAAAAATAACGCCGTCTGCGGTTCGGCGATACGTAGACAGCGTTCTCAGCGGCTGAACCTGCTCATCTTTCAGTCCCGTTGACGGATCTACCGTGGTCATCACGCACCGGGAACAGGGTTTCACCAGCGCCAGTCTGCGCTGGTTTACCTGCAGGACTTTCCAGGTGTCTTCTGACCAGGCCGGCGCGCCCTCGAGCACAATGTTGGGCCGGAAGCGGCGCATGGAAACCGGCGCCGCCAAACGACCATTGAGTTCATCCAGAGAAGACAGGTTGGTGACGAGCAGCGGAAAGCCATCGGCGAAACTGACCCGGCGCTGGTCCGCCACCCGACTCGGATCGACCCGCCGGAAACTGTCCTCCGGCATGTAAACGAAACGATAGTCCGCACCACAGTAACGGCTGAGCGCCTTGCTGGCAGCGGCATCGCCAACCCGCGCACGGACACGGTCTTTCCAGACCTGCACCTGGACTACTTCGTTCGTGGCCTGCAAAACGAAGGCGCCTTCGCCCGGTATGGTGACCTTGACGCCGCTGCCCGCTATCGCGGCCAGTACCCGTGCAAGACCCGGAACGCTTCGTTGAGTCACAAAGCAACCCTCGCTGTCGACGATCATCCAACGGCGGTCGCCCTCTGGACCGAAATCGTCGAGGCGAAACGAATCGACCTCAATCCCGGCCAGAGATTTCACCGGGTATAGATACAGCGCGTGGACGTGCATGGCTTTCGCCCTGTTTACGATGGGTAAGGATGCCGAGTATAACCGAGCTTGGGCATAGCTGCCGCGACGGGCGCGCGCCGGAAACGAAAAAGCCCGGCTTTTTTCAAAGCCGGGCTTTCTGGAATCTGGAGCGGGAAACGAGATTCGAACTCGCGACCCCAACCTTGGCAAGGTTGTGCTCTACCAACTGAGCTATTCCCGCAGAGCTGAACGGTTATTGCCGTCAACGGAGGCGTATTCTACTCATCCCGATTTTGCCGTCAACTACTTTTTTCTCTTTTTTTACCGTCCTAAAGATCCCAATCGTTCTGGCACTTTCCTCATCGATGCCTCGGGGGATCAACCACTTACCGATGATTCTGGAGACGAACCCAGAACCTGAGCGTCGCCACAGTATAAGGAGACCCTGCACTGGGGAGGAACGCTACTGACCGAAGGTCTTTCCACCTTTGAGGTATTCCTGCTCTTCATCGGTCGACACCCGGCCCAGGGCGGCGTTTCGGTGAGGAAACCGCCGAAAACGCTGGATGATTGCCTGATGCTCCCGGGCCGAGGACAGAAAGCTTCGCATGAAGTCACCCAGAATGCCGGATGTAACGGCCACCAGCTGTTCATAGCAGGCCACCGACAACGCCTGATCTTCGCCGCGTTCGGAATGCTGCAGGGGCATGTAGAGAAACGCCCGCTGTACCGGCTCCAGCTTCTGATCCAGGCCTTTGTTCAGCGCCTGATGACAGAGCCTGCAGGCCAGACGATCCTGCGCGAAGGCAAGTGCTGAGCCGCGAAAAATGTTCCGCGAGAATTGGTCCAGAAGCAGGATCTCGGCCAGCGCCCCTCCGGCTTCACTGCGCCAATGCTCCAGGCCTTGCTCCGAGGCGAGCACCACCAAAGACATAAAACGACGCCGTATCTCCTGATCGAACTTGCGGTCCGACCGAAACCAGCGATTCCGGTGATCACTGTCAGGAATACCAAACTCATCCAATTCACCGAACCAGAAATCCAGAATCTCTTTCCAATCGAACATTCCCTGCGGCCCTGTTATCTTGAAGATATTGACGCGACTCTTCGCCATTGTCCGGATTTACGATGGCTTTCCAATCCTTGATCAGCGTGGAGCATTAATGAACAACCGGCATCGAATCGTATTACTGGCTCACGGCAGCAGTGACGTACGCTGGTGCGAAACTTTTGAGGCCCTGGCCGAACCAACGCTTAAGGCTGTTCCCGGCGCCGCCATCGCCTATATGGAGCTTGCAGCGCCCTCGCTGGAAGATGTCATTGCCACAGGTGCAGCAGACGGCGTCAAACGCTTTACCGTGGTGCCCCTGTTCCTGGCGGCCGGTCGCCACCTGCGCAAAGACGTACCGCGAATGATTGAGCGCCTGGAGGAACATCACGGTGTGTGTGTCCAACTTGCCCCGCCGATCGGTGAAAACCCGCTGCTGGGACAGGCAATAAAGGAGGTAGTGACTCAGCAACTGCGCGAGGCGGACCACGCGTTCTGAGTCACCCGGATTGAGGAGGACGAGCAGATGTCTAAACGCATACTGGTGACCGGGGGCACGGGCTTCATCGGACGGGAGCTGTGCCGAGAACTGCTGGCGCGCGGTGACGAGCTGTGTGTGCTGAGCCGACAAAGTCCGGATCGGGTCAAAGCGTATTGCGGCCGCGTCGAAGTGTTGCACGATCTGGAACAGCTGCGCGGCCATCCGGGGCTGGATGCCGTTATTAATCTCGCCGGAGAGGGCATCGCCGACCAACGCTGGTCCCCGGCCCGCAAACAGCAACTCCGCGACAGCCGGGTGCGGCTCACCCACGAGCTTGCCGACGTGGCCAAGAGCTGGCAGACACCGCCGACCGTGCTGGTTTCCGGCTCCGCCGTGGGGTACTACGGCGATCAGGGCGACGTGACGGTGACCGAAACCACGCCGCCGATCGACGAATTCACCCATCGGCTGTGCCGGGACTGGGAACAGGCGGCGGAATCGCTGGCCAGCGATAAAACCCGGGTCTGTCTGTCCCGAACCGGACTGGTGGTTGGTCCGGACGGCGGCTTCCTGAAGCGGATGATCCTGCCGTTCCGGCTGGGCCTGGGAGGGCGCCTTGGCTCGGGCCAACAGTATATGCCCTGGGTTCATCGGACCGATATGGTCCGGGCGCTGATCTGGATGCTGGACACCGACTCCGCACGGGGCCCGTACAATGTGGTCAGTCCCAACCCGGTTACCAATGCGGAATTCACCAAAACACTCGGAAAAGTGGTCAACCGCCCCACGCTTTTCCCCGCACCGGCACCGGTGTTGAAGCTGGCGCTGGGGGAAATGGCCCGTCTCCTGCTTACGGGGCAGAAAGCCGTGCCAGAACGACTGGAGCGTGAGGGGTTTGGTTTTAACCAGCCATTGCTGGAGCCGGCGTTGCGAGACGCCGTCCGATAACGACTTGCGCTCAGTCGAGGGCGCCAAAGCCGATCAACAATTTTTTTCAAAAAGGCGTTGACAGTGCCGGAGGGCTTACTTAATATACGCGCCACCTCGACGAGGCAAGCTATTGAAAACGTTGCGTCCCCTTCGTCTAGTGGCCTAGGACTCCGCCCTTTCACGGCGGCAACAGGGGTTCGAACCCCCTAGGGGACGCCAATTTTTCAGTCCGACTGCCTCAGCTTCCCTACTGAATGCCGACGACCTGCCCTAACCGCGCTGGTTACTTGGGCTTGCCAACCTGGTGCTCATGGTTACGGATGCCAGCATGGCCGTGGTGCTTCTGGTCTTTCATCACGAAGACCCCGACTCCCACAAAAAAGCCCACCATCAGAAGCACAGTAACGATGCCAGCGATCACAACGGCGTCCATATACATAGCGATTCTCCTCTGCTCATCAAACTTGATTAAACTCAGGTTACGCCTGGTCGCGATCGTTGGTATTGATCTGGGTCAACGGCACTATCCGCCCCAAAATACGCATAAATACTGAACCCGCCCACGTTTCTTCCGTTTTTTCCTACATTTGCAGCGCACTCAGCACAAACTGCTGCTATATTCGGAAGGGTGACGGATCCTCAGATTTCCTTTTCTACGCGGGTAGCTGATATTTCGACATGCCAAAACTGTCAACGCGTCTGCAGCGGTTCCGAACGGGATCCCCACTGTCCTTCCGGCTCCTGGCCTGGATTCTCCTGTTCAGTTCCGCGTTTACACTTATTGCCTCAGCCATCCAGCTCTATACCGACTTCCGGGAAGACCTCACCCTGATTGACCGCCGGATGGAAGTGGTCGAATCCGGCTACGCCTCCAGCCTTGCCCGCAGCCTCTGGGCGCTCGACCAGAAGCTGCTGCAAACCCAGATGGAAGGCATTCTGAGCCTGCCGGACATCGTGCATCTTCGGCTGCGCATTGAGCCGGATTCCGAACTGGTGATGGGGGATATTCCCCGCAACACCGAGACCACCAGTCACAGCTTTACCCTGGTGCACGATGGCGATGAGGCATTCAAACTGGGCGAACTGACCATTACCGCCGATCTGAACCGTGTCTACCAGGACATGAAGCGTAAAGTCGGCGTCATCCTGGCCACTCAATTTCTGAAAACCTTTTTCGTATCGATTCTGATTCTCTGGATTTTCCAGTACTTCGTAACCCGCCACCTGAGCGCTATGGCAGACTATGCCCGCGACTTCTCGCTGGACAGCATGTCCAAGCCCCTCAAACTGGATCGGCCAGACACACCCGCGAACCGAAAAGACGAGCTTGGCCGGGTCACCGAGGCGATCAATCAGATGCGCGAGCGCCTGAACGCAGACCTGGCGCGACAGGAGCGGGATGCCGCCGAAATCCGGAAGTTCTCAAAGGCCATTGAGCAGAGCCCGTCGTCGGTGCTGATCTGCGACCGGCAATGGCACATCGAGTACGCCAACCAAAAATTCGCTCAGCTCACCGGCTATGACCCTGAAGCGATCATTGGCAGGCATCCCGCGGCCCTCGACGACGGCAACGTCGAAAACCGGGAAAACAAGCACCTGTGGCAGTCGATACGGCTTCAGGTGCAGCGCGTCGGGGTCTGGCAGGGCGAAGTGAACAGCGTTCGTAAAAACGGCGAACGGTTTTGGGAACAGCTGATCGTGACGCCGATCAAGGATGGCAATGGTGAAACCACCGGCTACCTGATTCTGGGCGAAGACATCAGCATCCGTAAGCGCTACGAGCAGCAGCTCCTGCGCCAGGCCAACTACGACATCCTCACCGGGCTTCCCAACCGAATGCTGGCGTTGGACCGTTTGAAGCTGGCACTGGCACAGGCTCGCCGGGAAAACACTCTGGTGGGGGTGATGTTCCTGGATCTGGACAACTTCAAGCACATTAACGACACCCTCGGACACGACGCGGGCGACAACCTGCTGATCGAGGCGGCCCGTCGCATCTCAAGTTGTCTTCGCGGCACCAGCACCGTGGCCCGACTCGGCGGCGACGAATTTCTGGTGATTCTGCCCGGGCTGACCGGGCCGGAGGGCTCGTCGCAAGTGGCGGAGCGCATCCTCAAGACCTTTGCCCCGCCCTACATCCTGAACGGCCAGGAGGTCTTCGTAACCACCAGTATCGGTATCGCCATCTTCCCAACGGATTCCGACAACAGCGGCACCCTGCTTCAGCATGCCGATGCGGCCATGTATCAGGCCAAACACAAAGGCAAGAGCGCCTACGCCCATTTTGCGCCGGAAATGACCGAAGTGTCCCATGAACGCCTGCAGATGGAATCCCGCATGCGTCGCGCCCTGGAGCTGCAGGAATTCGAGCTGTATTTCCAGCCGATTGTGCGCACCGACAGCGGTGAGCTGCACGCCGTCGAAGCCCTGCTGCGCTGGAACAACCCGTCCATGGGCATGGTCATGCCGGATCGATTCATTCCTCTGGCGGAGGAAACCGGTCTGATCATTGCTATTGGGGAATGGGTCCTGCAGGAGGCCTGTCGAACCGCGGTGAAATGGCGGCAGCTGGCCGGCCGGGATATCGGCGTTTCAGTGAACGTATCACCGCGTCAGTTCCGCGATCCAGGCTTCACCCAGGTCGTAATGAACGCGCTCGCTTCCAGTGGCCTCAAGCCGGAACTGCTGGAACTGGAAATCACCGAACGCCTGCTGCTCGACAACTCGATTGAGACTGCGGAGATACTCCGGCAGCTTGACCGGGCCGGCATCCGCCTGTCCGTGGACGACTTCGGAACCGGTTACTCGGCCCTGAGTTATCTGAAGAGTTATCCGTTCGACACCCTCAAGATCGACAAATCCTTCGTGCAGGATATCTTGAAAGAACCCGAAGACGCCTCCCTGGTGCGCGCCATCATCAATATGGCCCACAGTCTTGACTTGACCGTGGTGGCCGAGGGTGTCGAGGAAGAGGCACAAACCCATTTCCTCCGGGCCGAAGGCTGCGACCTTTCCCAAGGCTACTTCTACAGTCGCCCGCAGCCGGCCAGCGAATTTGATGACTGGCTTCGCATCAGCGATCGCGCATAGAACCAACCTGACGGACGCAACACCTTATGGACGACCTCACTCTGGTGGTGAACTGCGGCAGTTCCAGCCTCAAACTGGCCCTGTTCGATGCCACCGAAAACAAACTCGCCTCCTGCCTGGCGGAGCGCCTGAACCAGCCGGATGCCGACGCCACACTCAATGCCCGGGGTAGCCGAAAACGTGTTGAGCTGCCGGCCAATGCCGGCCATCGCGACGCGCTCCGGGCCCTGATAGAGGCCTTACGCACCGGGGGGCTGATGCCGGACCAGCCTGGCGCCATCGGCCACCGGGTGGTCCACGGCGGCGAAGCCTTTACCGGCGCGGCGCTGATTGACGATCAAGTCATTCAGGCCATTCACGACTGTGCCCCCCTGGCGCCCTTGCACAACCCGGTAAACCTGTCCGGCATCGACGCGACGCGGGCGCTGTTCCCCGGGGTGCCCAACATCGCGGTATTCGATACCGCGTTCCACCAGACGCTCCCCGCCAAAGCCTATCTGTACGCCCTGCCCCAGGCCTACTACCGGGACTGGGGAGTTCGCCGGTACGGCTTTCACGGCACCAGCCACGCTTACATGCTGACCGAAACGGCGAAACGACTGGGCAAGACCCCGGCGACCACCTCGCTCATTTCCGCCCATTTGGGCAATGGTTGCAGCATCACCGCGATTCAGGACGGTGCCAGTGTGGACACCAGCATGGGGCTGACGCCGCTGGAAGGCCTGGTCATGGGCACCCGCAGCGGCGATATCGATCCCGGCCTGTTCGAGTTTCTCGCCGGCAAAGGCATAGATCCGGACCACCTGCACCGAATCCTGAACCAGGAGAGCGGGCTGCTCGGACTGTCCGGGCAAACCAACGACATGCGAACCCTGTGCGAGCTGGCCGATCACGGCCATCAACCCTCCTGCCTGGCCATTGACGTCTTCTGCTTTCGACTCGCCCGCTATATTGGTGCCATGATGGCGTCCCTGAGGTCGCTGGATGCGCTGGTGTTTACCGGTGGTATCGGCGAAAACAGCAGCCGGGTGCGGGAACAGACCCTGGCCCAGCTGCCTTTGCTCGGCTTCCGTATCGATCCCGAGCTCAATCGTCACCACGGACAGTACAGCGACGGTCACATTAACGACGCCGACTCCCGATTCCCGGTCCTGGTCATACCCACCGACGAAGAACGGGTCATCGCACGGGAGGCCCATCGGCTCGCCACTCACCACTCACAGACACGGACGACGTAACAACACCATGGCAAAAAGCCTCTATATCGCCCCTACTTCCATGGACGCCGGCCTGACTTCGGTCTGCCTGGGCCTGCTTCTCGCCCTTGAACGGGTTGGCGTCAGCGTTGGTTTTTACAAACCCTTCAGTCAGTCGGTTCACCAGGCGGAATCGATCCACAATGACGGCAAGGACTCCTCGGTCGCCTTTGTGCGCGACCACAACCACATGGACGCGCCCGACCCGATTCCTCTGAAGCGGGCGCAACAGTTCCTCAACCGTGGGCAGGCGGACCTGCTGATGGAAAACGTGGTGGCGGACTACCAAAAGGTCGCCAACCAGTATGACGTGGTGGTGATCGAGGGCCTGGTTCCGGATCGTTCCGAAGCCTACATCGCCCGCCTGAACGTGGAAGTTGCCCGCAATCTGGGGTCCGATGTCATCCTGGTCAGCGTCCCGAAAAACCGCGCGCCCTCAGCGCTTGACGAGGAGCTAGAGTTCTCCGCGAGGCTATTCGCCGCGCCATCAGACCCGGATGTCATCGCGGTTATCCTGAACAAGGTCGGAGAGCCTGAAAAAACCGGCCTTGGCCGGCAGCCGGAAGCGGCGGTTCAGGATCCGGTTGACTACGCCCAAGAGTGCGCGGTGTTCCGGAAAGGACGTTTCCGGTTGTTGGCGGAGATTCCCTGGCAACCCGAGCTCCTGGCACCGCGGGTGTCCGACATCGTCCGGGAACTGGGCGTCGACGTGCTGCACGACGGGCAAATCGAGCAGCGTCGGGTTCAGCGGGTGTCGGTCTGTGCCCGCACCATTCGTAACATGACCGACACCCTCAAACCCGGCACACTGGTGGTCACCCCCGGTGACCGTGAAGACATCGTCACCACCACCGCTGTCGCCGCACTGAACGGCGTGCCCCTGGCCGGACTGATGCTGACCGGCGGCATGTTGCCGGCACAGTCGGTCATCGATCTGTGCCGGCGGGCGCTGGATACCGGCTTGCCGGTGCTGAGTTCCCACTCAAACACCTATGAAACCGCCTACATGCTGGCCAGTCTCTCCAGCGCGATTCCGCTGGACGATCCGGAGCGCATTCAGAAGGCCATGGACGCGGTCGCCCCGAGAATCGACACCCAGTGGCTGCAGGAACATTTGAAAGTTGAGCGCCAGAAGCGGCTGTCACCCCCGGCCTTCCGTTACCAGCTCTCCGAACGGGCACGGGCGGCGAACAAGCGGATTGTGTTGCCCGAGGGCTGCGAGCCCAGAACCGTGCAGGCCGCCATCATCTGTCACCAGCGCCAGCTCGCCCGCTGCGTGCTGATCGGTGAGCAACCTGAAATCGAGCGCGTGGCCGCCTCGCTGGGCCTCACCCTACCCGACGACATCGAGTTACTGGACCCGTCCCGGGTGCGGGACCGTTATATCGACCCGATGGTAAAACTGCGAAAGCACAAAGGTCTGACGCCGCAAATGGCCGAAGCCATGCTGGAAGACAACGTCGTTCTGGGCACCATGATGGTCGCACTGGACGAAGCCGATGGCCTGGTCTCCGGTGCCATCCACACCACCGCCAACACCGTCCGGCCTGCGCTGCAGCTGATCAAGACCCACGATCAGGCGAAAGTGGTGTCGTCGGTGTTTTTCATGCTGCTGCCGCAACAGGTGGTGGTCTATGGCGACTGCGCCATCAACCCGGACCCAAACGCCGAGGAACTGGCCGATATCGCCATTCAAAGTGCCGAGTCGGCGCAAGCGTTTGGTATCGATCCGGTCGTCGCGATGATCAGTTACAGTACCGGAGAGTCCGGCAGCGGACAGGATGTTGATAAGGTGCGCGAAGCCACGCGAATTGCCCAGCAGCGGCGTCCGGACCTGCTCATCGATGGGCCGCTGCAATACGACGCCGCCGCCATCGAAAGCGTCGCCCGCAGCAAGGCCCCGAACAGCAAGGTCGCCGGTCGCGCCACGGTCTTCGTGTTTCCGGACCTGAACACCGGCAACACCACCTACAAGGCGGTTCAGCGCAGCGCCAATGTGGTCAGCGTCGGCCCAATGCTGCAGGGTCTGCGAAAACCGGTGAACGACCTGTCCAGGGGCGCTCTGGTGGAGGACATCGTGTTCACCATCGCGCTGACTGCCGTGCAGGCAAAGCAGGTGGAAGATGCCGGGCTGGCCCACGCCAGCCCGTGATTATTTGCGCTTAACGCTTTTCTGGCGGGTTTTACGGATGCGACGACCTTTCTTGAGGTCGTTGTCTTTTTTCACTTTCTGCCGCGGCGTCAAACGCTCGACCTTGGCGGCAAACGGGTTGTCGCTGGACCGAAACTCAAACCGGATGGGCGAACCGGTAACATCCAGCACCCGCCGGAAGGTGTTTTCGAGGTAGCGTTTGTACGCCCGTGGCAGGGAATCGGTCTGATTCCCGTGCACCACGATAACCGGCGGATTGGAGCCACCCTGGTGGGCGTAGCGCAGCTTGATCCGGCGCCCCTGCACCATCGGTGGCTGGTGCTGGGACACCGCGTCCTGGAGGATAGCGGTGAGCCGGTTGGTGGGCCATTTCGCCATGGCCGAGGCATAGCAGGCTTCAATGGACTCGTACAGCACACCCACGCCGGAGCCGTGCAGCGCCGAGATGTAGTGCTTGTCGGCGTAATCGAGAAAATCCAGCCGGCGCTGGACCTGCTCCTTGACCCGGGCCCGGTCGTCCGCGTCCATCCCGTCCCATTTGTTCACCGCGATCACCAGTGAGCGCCCCGCATCCAGGACAAAGCCAATCAGGTGCAGATCCTGGTCCACCAGCCCTTCACGGGCATCGATCACGAGTATCACAACATGCGCGTCGTCGATGGCCTGCAGGGTCTTGATGATGGAAAACTTTTCCACCACCTCGCGAACGTTCTTTCGACGCCGGACGCCGGCGGTATCGATCAGGGTGTATTGCTTGCCGTGACGCTCATACGGAATGTACACGCTGTCCCGGGTGGTGCCGGGCATGTCGTAGACAACCACCCGGTCCTCGCCCAGCAGGCGGTTTACCAGGGTCGACTTGCCGACATTGGGACGCCCGACCACACCGATTCGAATCCCCGGGTAGCGATCAGCACGATCCTCCTCCGTCGGTTCTTCGGGCGCCGGCAACAGCCGCTCAAGCATTGAGCGAATGCCCCGGTTGTGGGACGCGGCGATCAGGTAGGTTGATTCGAAGCCCAGTCTGTAAAACTCTGCGGCCGCCACGTCGGGATCCTGGCCATCGGTCTTGTTCACGACCAGATGCGCCTGTTTGCCGGATCGGCGCAGATGATCCGCGATCATCTCATCGCCGGCGGTCAAACCGGCACGGCCGTCCACCAGGAACAGAACGATGTCCGCCTCCTCCACAGCCTGCAGCGACTGCCGGGCCATTTCGGCATCCAGGCCAACCTCGTCACCGGTCAGGCCCCCGGTATCGATCACGATGAACCGCTGCCCTTCGTAGTTTCCTTCACCGTACTTTCGATCCCGGGTCAGGCCCGGAAAGTCCGCAACCAGGGCATCGCGGGAACGGGTCATCTGGTTAAACAGGGTCGATTTCCCGACGTTCGGGCGTCCGACCAGGGCAATTACAGGTGTCATAGTGATGTGCTACTTGAAGAATAGTCCGGGTCGGCGCTCGCTGGCCCGGTTAAATATCAGTCAGCCGGCTTGAGCGTGAAGGTCACAAGACGGCCACCATTTCCGAAAACCAACAGGTTACCATTCGCGAGCCGTTGCGCCGGTACGCGTAAACCCTCATCGTCGAACTCCAGCTGTCCGACCAGGCGTCCATCCTCTCTTGAGAGCACGTGCAGATAGCCCTCAAAGTCACCGACAACCAGGTAGTCTCCAGACACCGTCGGCTGGGTCAGCTGTCGCCAGGACAAGCGCTCCTGACGCCACTGTTCTCGCCGGTCCGTTCCCCGGAGTGCGGTGATATCACCGTTGGCCGATACCAGATAGATGAAGCCATCGGCCACCATTGGCGAGGCCAGGCTGGACGCCTTCTTGCTCCAGATTTCCTGTCCGGTCCGGATATCCACCAACGCCAGCTTTCCCTGGTAACCGGCCACCAGCAGCGCCGATTCCAGCACCAGCGGCTGGCCCGCCACATCCACCAGCCGTTCCAGTTCGGTTCGGCCCTGGGGTTCGCCGACTTCGTACTGCCAGAGCGGCTGCCCCGACTCGGTCGATAGCGCCATCAGCTTGCCATTGGAAAAGGACGCAATGACCACGTCACTGCCAACCAGCGGCGGCGCGGCGGCTCGGATGGAGAGCACAGGAACCACACTCTCATACTGCCAGCGCTGCTCTCCGGTTGACGCATCAAACGCCAATACCCGACCGTCGGTCGTCTGGGCGACGACCAGAGTGCCATTGGACTGAGGCGCCGCCAGCGCTTCCGTCGGCAGACCGGTGCGCCAGCGCTCTTCGCCGTTCTCCCGGGACAGTGCAACCAGATCGGCGTTTCGGGTCACCAGATAGAGCTGATCCCCGTCGCCACCAACGCCGGCAAACACCCGCTCGCCCAGCTCCCGTTCCCAGAGGACCTGACCGTCTTCGGCGGCAACGGCCATCAACGTGCCATCGGCCGAGGCGGCATAGATCACTTCGCCGGTATTCAGCGGCGCCAGGTAGAGAAACTCGCCGTCGTGACCGTCTCCCACCGACATGGTCCAGACCCGCTTGAACTCAACGGTTGGCTCGATGTCAGGCACCGGCGCAGGTTGCTCGAAAGTATCGGTCGTACTACAGCCAGAGAGCACCACCAGCAGCGCCAAGACCGAACTCTTCCAGACCTGGCGGATGCGGTTGTTCAGTCCCGGCATCAGGCGTCCTCCCCGACACCCAGATCAGACAGTTTCAGTTCCAGCAAACCGCTGCCGCGCTCGCCACTCTGTTCACGCGCCGCGAGATAGGCCTCGCGGGCACCTTCTCGGTCCCCCTTCGCCAGCAGCACATCGCCCTTGAGCTCGGACAGCATGGCCGAGAAGGCACCGGCCTCCCCGGCACCGGCAATGGTGCTCAGCGCGGCATCGTAGTCGCCGGCGGCAAACTGGGCTCTGGCCAGACGGTTCCGCACCACCAGGGCCAGCGCCTGATTGTCACCCGCCTTATCCAGAGCCCAGCTCAGGGATTCCACCGCCGCGCCGGCATCGCCCTGCTCCATCAGTTGCAGGCGGGCCAGTACCAAGTTGCCATACACCGCGTAGGCGCTGTCTGCAAAATCTTCCCGCAGCGTCTTGGCCAGGAACGCGACGGTTTCCGCCGATTGCTCATCGCTCGGGTCACTGAACGCGTTGAGCAGATTGGCAAACTGATTCGCCGCCTCGGCGCGCTGTTGGGCCTGATGGTTTTGCCAGGCCTGCCAGCCGAAGACAATGGCCAGCGCCGCACCGATCCCAATCAGCAACGAGCTGCCGTTCTTTTTCCACCAGTCCTTGATCGCCTGGATCTGTTCTTCTTCGGTGCGCAGTTCCGCCATGATGACTCCTGTTAAAAATTTTTGCTGTTGTCTCTGATAATCAGCTTGCCAGCGCCTGGGCCAGTTCGGCTGCCAGCGCGGCACGGGGTATTTCCCGTTGCGGTTCGTCGGTACGCAGTGGTTTCAGGCCCACCGTACCGTTGGCAATCTCGTTCTCGCCAAGGATGACGGCATAGCGTGCGCCACTCTTGTCGGCTTTCTTCATCTGGCTCTTGAAGCTGCCCCCACCGCAATGGGTCACCACGACCCGGTCCGGGAGTTCGCTGCGTAAGGTTTCGGACAGCGCCAGCGCGGAGGCAACCGCACTGTCTCCCATCGCGGTAACGTAGACATCGGCATCGCCGTTGACGTCGTCCGGTACCAGATTCAGGGTCTCCAGCAGGAGGATCAGGCGCTCCACCCCCATGGCAAAGCCTACCGCCGTCGTCGGTTTGCCGCCCAGCTGTTCCACCAGGCCGTCGTAACGACCGCCGGCGCACACCGTACCCTGGGCCCCGAGGCTGTCTGTGATCCATTCGAAAACGGTCTTACCGTAGTAGTCCAGGCCGCGAACCAGGGCCGGATTCACCACGTAGTCAATACCGGCAGCATCCAGCAACGCCTTCAACCGGTCGAAATGGGCTTTCGATTCGTCGTCCAGGTAATCCGCCAGGCTCGGCGCGTCGGCCAGAATTTCGCGAGTACCGGGGTCTTTGCTGTCGAGAATGCGCAGCGGATTGGTTGCCAGGCGCCTCTGGCTGTCGGCGTCCAAATCGTCTTTGAACTGGCTCAGATAGTCCACCAGCGCGTTTCGGTAGACCTTGCGCGACTCGGACGTACCGATGGAGTTGATTTCGAGACGGGTATGCCGCTCCAGGCCCAGCGCGCGCCAGAGACGGGCGGTGAGAATCAGCAGCTCGGCGTCGATGTCGGGCCCGCTCATGCCAAAGCATTCCACACCAATCTGGTGGAACTGCCGGTAACGGCCTTTTTGCGGCCGTTCGTGGCGGAACATCGGACCGGTGTACCAAAGCCGTCGGGTCTGGTTGAACAGCAGCCCGTGTTCTTCAGCCGCCCGCACACAGCCGGCGGTTCCCTCCGGGCGCAGGGTCAGGCTGTCGCCATTGCGGTCCTCGAAGGTGTACATCTCTTTTTCGACGATGTCGGTGACTTCACCGATCGAGCGTTTGAACAGGTCGGTCTGTTCAACGATGGGCATCCGGATTTCCTGATACCCATACTGCCGGAGCAACCGGCGCACCGTGGACTCGACAAACTGCCATACCGGCGTCTGCTCCGGCAGGATATCGTTCATCCCGCGTATTGCCTGAATCTTAGCCAAGTGAAACCCTTACCGCGTACTTCTTGATTAACGTGGAACTGCGCCGACAGACTCAGTCGTCTGAACGGGCAATGATCGCCTCTTCCTGCTCTTTCCGACGCGCCAACTGCTCTCGGATCAAGCGCTCGAGATCATCTGTCAGCGTCTCGTTGACCAGTTTCTGATTCGGTTTGCCGTTCAGGTAAAGCAGGTTTTTCGGAGTGCCCCCGGTCAGGCCGAGATCCGCTTCTTTGGCCTCGCCCGGGCCGTTGACAATGCAGCCGATGATGGCAACGTCCATCGGCTCGTTGACGTCTTCAAGGCGGGCCTCCAGGTCGTTTACCGTCTGGATCACGTCGAAATTCTGTCGGGAACAGCTCGGACACGCGATGAAGTTGATACCGCGACTGCGCAGGCGCAGGCTCTTGAGGATATCGAAGCCGACTTTCACTTCCTGAACGGGATCGGCAGCGAGGGAAACCCGGATGGTGTCTCCGATGCCATCCATCAGCAGCAACCCAAGACCGATGGAGGATTTCACCGTGCCCGACCGCAGGCCACCGGCTTCGGTAATGCCGAGGTGCAACGGTTGGTCAATCTGGCTGGCAATCATCCGATAGGCCGCCACCGTCATAAAGACCTCGGAGGCCTTGAGGCTGACCTTGAAATTCTGGAAGTCGTGCTTGTCCAGAATGTCGATATGGCGCATCGCCGATTCAACCAGGGCTTCCGGGGTCGGTTCACCGTACTTGCGCTGGAGCGCTTTCTCCAGAGAGCCTGCATTTACCCCGATCCGGATCGGGATGTTGCGATCCCGAGCGGCGCTGATGACCGCGTTGACCCGATCGTCACGGCCAATGTTGCCCGGGTTGATGCGCAGGCAGTCAACGCCCAGCTCGGCAACCCGGAGCGCGATTTTGTAATCGAAGTGGATGTCCGCCACCAGTGGCACCGACACCTGTTGCCGGATCTTTCCAAAGGCTTCCGCCGCATCCATGGACGGCACAGACACCCGGACAATATCCGCACCCACTTCCTCCAGCGCGCGGATCTGAGCGACCGTGGCCTCAACATCGCAGGTGTTGGTATTGGTCATACTCTGCACCGCAATCGGCGCATCGCCACCCACCGGTACCTTGCCCACCATGATCTGGCGGGACGGACGTCGTTTGATCGGAGATTCCTGTTTCATTTATCTGTGACCAACGTATGAATGTCTGTCTGTTAAGAGCGCGGCAGCGTCAGCTCGGCCCGGTTATTCACCACTCTGACCGTTGCCAAATCCACGGGCTGGGCGCCAAACTGTATCGAGCCCACCGCATCCACCGCGCCAATCACCACTCTGAACGGCGGCGTGCCGGTGACGTCAATTTGGTCGCCCTGCCTTTTGAGCGCCGCAACCAACCGCTTGCCATCTGCGTCGCTGATCTGTACCCAGCAATCGCCTACAAAGCTCATCTGAAGCCGGTTGCTTTCAACCGCCACTACGGGTTGCTCCGGCACCACCGGCGCACTGGTTTCCGCTAACTCATCGGCCTCGGATAAGTCCGGCTGGGCAGTCACGGCACTTTCCAGGGGCCCGGTGCCGTCGGCCACATCCGTCGCCCGCCCGGTCTCGGCTTCGGTCCCGTCGGAAACCTGGTAGCCATCCGGAGCCGCCCCATCGGGCGTAGCGGCCGCATCCTCCGCAGCCGTCTGTTCCGGCACCGACGGGCTAGCGTCGGGATCGTTCATCTCGATGGCATCGGCCACCGGCTCTGACTGCGGCATTTCGGCCTGTTCCGTCGCATCGGCAGGCCCGCCGGACACCTCCGGCTCACCGACATCGGGCGCCAGAAACTTCAGTGCCACCGCCACGACAACAGACACCAGCACTAGTAACAGCAGCGTCTTGGCGATCCGCTTCTTGCGCCGCCGGCGACGCTCAATGGTCACAAGCGGATTGGCCTCTTGCTGTTGTTCCCGCTCCTGGCGCAAGGGCTCAAGTTCCCGGTCCAGATCCGCGATCAATGCGTCCGGGTCCAGGCCCACCTGCTTGGCGTAGGCGCGCACGTAGCCCTTCAAAAACAGTTCACTGTCGATCTGGCGGTGGTCGCTGGCTTCAATGGCCTGAATCACGGATGGCCGAAGATGCTGGGCGTCGGCGACAGAGGCGACACTGAGTCCCAGCCTTTCTCTCGCCCGCTGCAACTGCTGACCAACGGTTTCTTTCTCGCCTGACTGAGCAATATCGTCACTGGCCATCTGAAATCAGCACCTTATATTGTTGATATTCCACTGACTCCGGGTATTCGTTTTTCAGCAACAGGGCCAGGCTCGCTTCCTGATTCCGGTCACTGAAGTAGCGCGCTATGCGAATGCCTGTGTACAGGCTTTCGGCGGAATGTTTGATTCGGGGATTGCGCTGTATAGTCGTGACAAGACGATTGTAATAACGCGACGCCGCCTCGAAGTTGCCCTGTTCGACGAGCACCCGCGACAACGCCAGCAGTGACCGGGCTTCGCCACGGGAGAGTTCGACCGCCCGGCGGTACGAGTTGACCGCATCGTCAAGCTCACCCAGCCGCTCCTGAGTCAGACCCAGGTTGTAGAAGACCGACCCCCGGTCCTTGTATTCGGTATCCTGAGACGCCACTTTGAACTGATCCCGGGCGTCGGCGTAGCGCTCTTCGGAAAACAGGAACGCGCCGTAATACACCCGGCCACGGGTGTAGTTTCTGTCCGACGAAATCGCCTCGCGGAAACTTTTCTCGGCAAGCTCGGCTTCGCCTTCGGTGTGATAGACCAGGCCCTGAACCGCCAGCGCCTTGGCGCTGTCGGGGGCCAGATCCAGTGCCCGATCCAGATGGTGGCGGGCACGCTCCAGATTGCCCTGACCAAGGTAGGCGGTAGACAGCTTGACGTAGTTTTCGACCGCTGCCTGGCGGTCCGCTTCGCGGGTGAAACGACTGTCGGTGGTGGTCACACAGCCGGAGATCAGAAGTGCCAACACAACAACCGCCGAGGAAAGGTATCGGTTAACCACGCTCATCGTCACTGCTCTGCACTCCTCGCCTAATACGTCGTTTCCGTTTATGGGCTGACCTGCTGGACCGCGATGTAACGCTGACTCCTACGGGTACGGTCTTCTACCCGTCCGACAAGCTGACCACACGCGGCATCAATATCATCTCCCCGAGTGGTTCGAATGGTGGTGATATAACCGGCCTGATTCAGCACCGCCTGGAACCGACGGGTGGCGTTCATGCTGGGCCGGCGAAAATCGCTCTCGGGGAACGGGTTGAACGGAATCAGGTTGACCTTGCAGGGCAGCCCCCGCAGCAATTCAACCAGTTGCTGGGCGTGCTCCGGCTGATCGTTGACGCCCTCGATCACGGTGTACTCGATGGTCGCTTTACGCTTGTCCGGCAAGCGGTTGAGGTAACGTCGGGTCGCGGCCAGCAACTCCGCAATCGGGTATTTTTTATTCAGCGGAACCAACTGGTTACGCAGTTCATCATTCGGTGCGTGGAGTGAAATCGCCAGTGAAACATCGGTAACCTCCCCAAGCCGGTCCAGTGCCGGGACCACCCCGGAGGTACTGAGCGTGACGCGTCGCTTGGAGATGCCGTAGGCCAGATCTTCCATCATCAGGTTCATGGCATCGACGACGTTGTCGAAGTTCAACAGCGGTTCGCCCATCCCCATCATCACGATGTTGGTGATCGGCCGCTCCGAGGCCGGGTCAAACGGCATGAAGGCTTTGCGGGCAACCCAGACCTGGCCGATGATCTCGGCGGCGGTCAGGTTTCGATTGAATCCGCGCTTGCCGGTGGAGCAGAACGTACAGTCCAGGCTGCAGCCGATCTGGGAGGAGACACACAGGGTACCGCGCTCACCGTCGGGGATAAGGACGGTCTCGACGCTGTTGCCGTTGTCCATGCGCATCACCCATTTCCGGGTGCCATCCCGGGAGGTTTCGTCATAGACCACTTCCGGCCCGCGCACCTCGGCAATGTCTTTGAGCTTTTCGCGCAGCGCTTTGCTCATATTGGTCATTTGATCGAAGTCATCAACGCCGCGCTGGTGAATCCACTGCAGCACCTGCTGGGCACGAAAGCGCTTTTCGCCCATTGATTCAAAGAACGCTTCCAGCTTGGCCTTGGGCATTCCCAGCAGATTGATTTTTTCAGCGGTCGCTGTCATTACCTAACCTCGATCAGATAACCAATACGGGGCAGTCAACGACTGCCCCGTGCAACGCCATCAGCCGCGCGGGCAGATTTCGTTGTCATTGAAGAAATAAGCGATCTCGCGTTCCGCAGAGGCCGCGGAGTCGGAACCGTGAACGGCGTTGGCGTCGATGGAGGACGCAAAGTCCGCACGAATGGTGCCCGGCTCGGCTTCTTTGGGGTTGGTTGCACCCATCAGCTCACGGTTCTTCAGGATGGCGCCCTCGCCTTCGAGCACCTGAACCACAACCGGACCAGAGGTCATGAACGCGACCAGATCGTTAAAGAACGGACGCTCTTTGTGCTCCGCGTAGAAGCCTTCTGCCTGCTCTTGGGTCAGGTGCATCATCTTGGCGGCAACGATTTTCAGACCGGCTTTTTCAAAGCGGCTGTAGATTTCGCCGATGACGTTCTTGGCGACAGCATCGGGCTTGATAATAGAGAGCGTGCGCTCGTTTGCCATGGTAGTTCTCCAGTTGTGTTCGGGTTAAAAATTCAGGCCTGCGATTATACGCAGTCCGGACGCGACTGCCTACCGCACAGAGCGCAGGCGTCTAACAACATCAACGATTTGCGCGCTGGCAAAGACGATTTCCTCGCGGGTCGAGAAACGGCCGAAGGAAAACCGCAATGCCCGATGGGCCTGGGCGTCTTCCAAACCGATGCCACGCAACACGTAGGACGGCTCCACGGTGGCAGACGCACAGGCCGAACCGGATGACACCGCAAGCTCCCGCAGCCCCAGCATCAGCGACTCGGCATCCACACCATCGAAGGAAATATTCACAATTCCGGGCACCCGCGCAGTAGGACTGCCGTTGACCCGGATACCCTCAAGCCCGTCGAGCCCCTTCAGAAACTCCGTCCGAAGCGTCTCCAAGCGCGCCATTTCCGCGTCCAGGCCAGCACCGGCCAACTCAAAGGCTTTGCCCATGCCGACAATCTGATGCGTTGGCAAGGTACCCGAGCGCATACCCCGCTCATGGCCGCCGCCGTGCATCTGCGCCGCAATCCGAACGTCCGGATCACGACGAACATAAAGTGCACCAACCCCCTTGGGACCGTAGACCTTGTGGGCCGACAGCGAGAGCAGATCGACCGACAAGCCCGCGACATCGAGCGGCAGCTTGCCGGCCGCCTGGGCGGCGTCGACGTGGAACAGCACCCCGCGCTGGCGCAACTCGCGACCGATCGCCGCAACATCGGTCACACAGCCCAGCTCGTTGTTGACCATCATCAGACTGACCAGAACGGTGTTTTCCCGCAGCGCGTCAAGCACCCGCCCGACGGGCATCCGCCCGTCCGGATCGGGATCCAGCCAGGTGACATCCACCCCTTGCCGCTCTAGCCATTTACAGGTGTCGATCACGGCCTTGTGCTCAATGATCGAGGTAATGACGTGCGCACCCTCTTTCCCGGCCACTGCCCCTTTGATGGCCAGGTTATCGGACTCGGTCGCGCCTGAGGTCCAGACGATTTCTCTGGGATCGGCGTGTATCAGCTCGGCCACCTGGCGCCGTGCCGCCTCAACCGCCGACTCCGCTTGCCAGCCGTAAGCGTGAGAACGGCTGGCGGGGTTACCAAAGACCCCATCGATTGTAAGGAATTTGGCCATCTCTTCGGCAACCGCGGGATCAACGGGCGTGGTCGCCGCGTAATCAAGGTATACGGGCTTTTTCATGGTGTTTTTTCAGAGATTGTGGGTCAGGCCGGTGCCTGATCGGTCAGGCGTTCGGTATTGATGGTTTCAGAATCGCTGTGCCGACGGTTCTGACGATCTGCCACCTGGCGTATCTCGCGCTTTCTCATCAGATCACCCAGACTGATCTGACTGAGAAACTGGTGAATCTGATCGCTCAGATCGGACCAGAGGTGGTGGGTCAGACACTTTTCGCCTTGCTGGCAATCGCCCTTGTTACCGCACCGCGTGGTGTCCAGCGATTCGCTTACGGCATCGACCACCTCGGCGATGAACACCTGATCGGCATCCCGGCTCAGGCGGTAGCCGCCGCCCGGTCCACGGACGCTGACCACCAGATTCTGACGACGAAGACGGGAAAACAACTGCTCCAGATAAGACAACGAGATTTCCTGACGCGCGGAAATATCCGCAAGACTGACAGGGCCCTGGTCCCCATGCAGGGCCAGATCCAGCATTGCCGTCACTGCGTATCGACCTTTGGTGGTCAGCTTCATGGCATCAGCCCCGCAATGGGAACGAATCTCGAATATCAGCAGCGAGTATGAATTGACCCAGTAATTCAGTCAAGTATTCAGCGCTGCGGGTCGGTCTCATCCCTGACGCAATCGAAATCCTCATCGTGCAGCGGCGGCAGGGAACCGTTCTGGTAGTCGCTGTTCACCTTGCGCAGCGCTTTGCACATAGCTTCGATGCGGTCATCGACCGCGTGCATATGATCCAGCAGCGCACGCATTGAGCGCGCCACCGGATCGGGCATTTCTTCGGTCACCCCGTAGGCGTCAAAGCCCATGCGCTCTTCCATGGCCTTGCGTCGAGCCTCATCGTCGTCACTTGGACGCTTGACGATGATCCGGCCTGGAATACCAACCACCGTGGCACCCGCCGGAACCGGTTTGGTCACCACCGAATTGGAGCCGATCTTGGCGCCCTCACCGACCTCAAACGGGCCGAGAATTTTTGCGCCGGCGCCAACCACCACGCCGTTGCCGATGGTCGGGTGGCGCTTGCCTTTGTTCCAGCTGGTGCCGCCGAGGGTGACCCCCTGATACAGGGTGACATCGTCACCGATCACGGTGGTTTCGCCAATCACGACCCCCATACCATGATCGATGAAAAAACGGCGCCCGATCGTCGCGCCCGGGTGAATTTCGATGCCGGTCAGCCAGCGCGAAAACGTGGAAATGGTTCGGGCCAGCCATTTCAGCCCCAGCCCCCACAACCAGTGGGCAAAGCGGTGAAACAGCAGCGCATGCAGCCCGGGATAGTTGGTCAACACCTCGAAGGTGTTGCGCGCCGCCGGATCCCGATGGAACACGCTGTTGATATCTTCCCGCAGTCGATCAAACATTGTCCTGGCCCCGCTCCGCCTCCGAAGGTTTGACTTCCGATTTCTGTCCGGCCGCCGGCAACGTGCCCGCCGATTTCTGAACCGCTGTCAGGATGCCCCGAAGGATATTGATTTCCATCTGATCCAGTCTCGCGCGCTGAAACAGTCGCCGCAAGCGTGTCATCAGCTGGCGCGGATTGTCCCGCCGATGAAAATCGATATCGACCAGCACCTGCTCGAGATGACCGAAAAAGCCCTCGACATCGTTTACCGACGCCAGCGGCACATCCCAGCCGTCGTCCCCCGGCGCAACCATGGCCTTGAGGTATGGGCTGCCATCGCCCCCTTCAAGCCCCCGGAGATAATGCATGCGCAGCTCATAGCAGACGACCTGAACCGCCATGGCAAGATTCAGCGAGCTGTAATCCGGGTTGGAGGGAATGTGGATATGGTAGTGACAGCGCTGCAGCTCTTCGTTCGTCAGACCGCTGTTCTCGCGCCCAAACACCAACGCCACACTGCCCTTGCCCGAGGCCTCGGCGGCCACGCCTGCCGCTTCCGGCGGCGCGATAACCGGCCAGGGCACCTTGCGGCCACGGGCACTGGTCCCCATCACCATAACGCAGTCTGAGATTGCCTCGTCCAGCGAGTCTACAACCTGAGCCCGGTCAAGCACATCCGATGCCCCGGAAGAGCGGGCATAGGAAGTTTCGTCCGGGAATGACGCGGGATTGACCAGCCACAGACTGCCCAGCCCCATGTTCTTCATGGCACGTGCAACGGCACCAATATTTCCGGAATGGGAAGTCTCGACCAGAACGATCCGGATCTGGTCGTTGAAGGTATCCGTACCTGCCTGCGGGAGCGCGGGTTTATGCATGGTGTGGAGCCCATCTCTCTGCGGAATAAACTGAGCGCGACATGATACCAGAAGCGACCACCAACCACCTCTCCGGACAATCCGCAACCGCAGGCCATCCGTGCATCTGCGGAGGCAAAAAACATACAAGGAGAGTGATCTTTTGCTATCATACCGGCCCTTAATAAACCCGGATAACGAACACTCAGATGCA
This sequence comes from Marinobacter sp., assembly GCA_052031225.1. GTDB lineage: Bacteria > Pseudomonadota > Gammaproteobacteria > Pseudomonadales > Oleiphilaceae > Marinobacter. Next base: position 26,029 of record JBPEXU010000461.1, read on the forward strand.
ACCAGCAATCAAGATGGCCCTGCGCATTGCCCGCCAGGGGTCCGATTACCTGAAAGCCCATTTCGAACGCCAGGAACCTGCCGGCTCCGACGAAAAGGAACGTCGCCAGCAGCTGGAGCGGGTCGAACAGTCGATTTATGACAACTTCAGGGACCAGCTCGAAAAAGCCTATAAGGACCACACCATTGCACCGCTGAACGAAGCGGATGCCGGTAGCAGCGACAAAAGCTGGCACATCTTTCCGGTCCTGGGGCGCGACTTTTTCCTGCGCGGAATTCCGGAATTCGCTCTGGCCCTGGCCCAGAAAAAGAACAACCGGACTGAGAACGTGCTGCTGGTGAACCCGATTACCGGCGAAGAATACTCCGCCAGTCGTGGCCACGGTGCCGCACTGAACAGCCGGCGCGTCCGCACCTCCGGCGTCAAACTGACCGAACAGGCAGCGATTACCAGCAACCTGCTTGATCAGGCCCGCAACAGCGACCAGGCTGTTCTGTGGGGAGAAATGGCCACTGTGCTGGCCCGGGACTCCCGGATGTTCCGCACCTCCGGCTGCGTCGCGCTTGATATTGCCCGCGTTGCCTCCGGCAACCTGGATGCCGCGGTCGTTTTCCGCCCCGAACCGGCGGATCTCGAACTGGGGGCCATTCTGGCAATGGAATCCGGTGCCCTGACCGGCGACTTCTCCGGCAACCCGTCCACGTCCGGCGCCCGCCAGCTGGTTGTTGCCAATCCGAAGCTGTTCCGGGAGATCCTGAAAGCCCTGCATCCGTTCCGAGGCCGGCTGCCCCGATAAGCTCCCGCGACCAGCGGATTCTCACCCGATCGCCGATCCAGCGCACAAAAAAACCGCCACACTCGTTCGAGCTGGCGGTTTTTTTAGGTCTGGGCTCCTGTCACATCCGGTTCAGCCACTCCGGCGGCTGTTCCTCTTCCACCGCATCTCCGGCACCCTCTTTTACCGGCAGAGCGAGATCTTCCCGACTGACCCCCAGGGCCAGCAGCAGGTTGGCGGACACATAGATCGATGAGTAGGTTCCCACCAACACACCGATAATCAGCGCCAGGGCAAAATTATTGATCGCCTCTCCGCCAAACAGGTAGAGCGCGAACAGCACCACCAAGGTGGTTCCGGAGGTGTTGATCGTCCGGGCAATGGTCTGGTGGATGGAGGTATTGATGATCTCCCAGGCATCGCCGACCCGCATAACCCGAAAATTCTCCCGGATTCGGTCTGCCACTACAATGGTGTCGTTCAGGGAATAGCCAATAACCGCCAGCAAAGCCGCCAGAACGGTCAGATCAAACGTCCACTGGAACAGCGCAAACACCCCCAGGACGATGATCACATCGTGGGCCAGCGGCACCACCGATGCGATGCCAAACTTGAACTGAAAGCGCATGCCGACATAGATCAGCACCACCGCCAGCGCCAGCAACAGGCCCAGGCCACTGTCTTCCTTCAGCTCTTCGCCGACCTGAGAGCCGATGAACTCGGAGCTGATGAGCTTGAGGTCGGCTCCGGTCTGCCTCAGCGCCCGGGTCACTTCCAGCGCCAGCTTGTCGTTACCGGCTTCCGCGAGCCGGACCAGAACAATGTTGTCGGCGCCGAAGTTCTGCACCACGAACTGCTCATAGCCGGCGTCGGCGAGTGTCTGACGCACCTCCTCCAGAGCCGGCGCCTCGGCGTACTCCAGCTCCACCGAGGTGCCGCCGGTGAAGTCCATGCCCAGGTTCAGGCCCCGCACCGACAGCAGAACGATCGAGGCGAGGACGAGCGCAATCGAAAGGACGGAAGCAGCCTTCCGAAGCCCCATGAAATCAAACGGTTTCTTGGCCTGCTCAGACATTTGCGAGCTTCCCTCCAATCGACAGCTTTTCGATCTTACGACCGCCATACACCAGATTGACAATACTGCGACTGACCAGCAGACCTGAGAACATCGATGTGAGAATACCGATGCACAGCGTCACTGCGAAGCCTTTCACCGGGCCCGAGCCCATGGCAAAGAGAATAATGGCGACCAGCAGGGTGGTGATATTGGCATCAAAGATCGACACGAACGCCCGGGAATAGCCGGAGTTGATGGCCAGCTGAGGCGCCACTCCGGCCCGCAGTTCTTCCCGTATTCGTTCGAAGATGAGCACGTTGGCATCGACCGCCATGCCCACCGTCAGCACGATACCGGCAATACCCGGCAGGGTCAGCGTTGCTGACAGGATGGACATACAAGCAACCAGCAGCATCAGGTTGAGGGTCAGGGCAACGTTTGCGATCACCCCGAAACCCCGGTAGTAAACGATCATATAGATCAGCACCAGCGCGAAGCCGAGCGTGACCGACATCACCCCGGCGTCGATATTCTGCTGCCCCAGGCTCGGACCAATCGTCCGCTCCTGAACAAAGTACATTGGGGCCGCAAGTGCGCCGGCCCGCAGCAACAGCGCCAGCTCCGCCGCCTCCGGAATGGAGTCCAGGCCGGTGATCCGGAAGCTGCTGCCCAGTGCCGACTGAATGGTCGCCAGACTGATGATCCCCTTCTCGACGACCCGCTTGTCGACGGTTGTCAGCTCACCGTCCACCATCCGGGTTTCCGGCTCGGTACGGAACTCGATGAACAGCACCGCCATGCGGCGGCCCACGGCGTTGCGGGTGGCCCGATTCATCAGGTCGCCACCGATGGAATCCATGGTGATGTTGACCTGCGGCTGGCCATTCTCGTCAAACGCCTGCTGCGCGTTGGCGACGTTGTTTCCGGTGACGATCACGTCACGCTCGAGCCGAGCGGTGCGCTGGGGCTGATCCCGGAAACCAAACTCCTCAATTTCACTGGCCGGCGCGTCTGGCCGGGCCTCAAGGCGGAACTCCAGATTCGCGGTCGCCCCCAGCACCCGTTTGGCCTGCGCCGTGTCCTGGACCCCCGGCAACTCGACGATGATCCGGTCTGCGCCCTGGCGCTGCACCAGCGGTTCGGCGACCCCCAGTTCGTTCACCCGGTTGCGGATGGTGGTGAGGTTCTGCTCCAGCGCGTATTCCTGAATGGCACGCTCTTCCGCCTCCGACAACGACAACACCAGCTCGTAACTGTCACCGTTACGCCGCTCATCGAGCAGGAACTCGTTGTAGTTGTCACGAACCAGGTCAAAGGCCTCAGCGCGAGACTGCTCGTCCCGGAAGCTGAGCACAATCTGGCGCTGGCCCGATGCCACGTTGCCGCCCCGGTACCGAATCCGCTCTTCCCGCAGCTCCCGCTTGATCTGCCCCGACAGGGCTTCCAGCCGCTGGCTGACGGCGGTATCCATGTCGACCTCAAGCAGGAAGTGCACCCCGCCCCGAAGGTCCAGACCCAGCTTCATCGGACCGGCACCCAGGCTGCGCAGCCACTCGGGTGTCGACGGCGCCATGTTCAGAGCCACCAGATACTCGTTCCCCAGCACTGCCTGCACCGCGGGACGCGCCCGAAGCTGGTCATCGGAATTGGTCAGGCGGATCAGAGCGTCTCGCCCCTGAAGGTCGCTGCCTTTCACTTCAATGCCTGCGGACTCCAAAGACTGAAGCGCACGGTCCAGAACCCCCTGATTGACTTCGGTGCTGCTGCGTGCACCGGTAATCTGGATGGCGTAGTCGTCGGGGTAAAGGTTTGGCAGGGCGTAGATGAATCCGATCACCAGAGCGATCAGAATCATCAGGTTTTTCCAGAGCGGGTACTTGTTCAGCATGGGTTCCCTTTGAGCCGGCCCGAAGGCCGGCTTTGGTGTTTCAGCCAGAAATAATCAGACGGACACGGCCTGCGCAGGCACGGTCCGGCGATCAGATATCCTTGAGCGTCCCTTTCGGCAGAGCGGCCGCCACCGCGACTTTCTGAACCTTGATTTCCACGTTGTCCGCGACTTCAACCACGATGAAGTCGTCGGTCACTTTGGTGATTTTGCCGGCAACGCCGCCAGAGGTAACCACCTCATCACCCTTGTTCAGACCGGCCATCAACTCTTTGTGTTCCTTGGCTCGCTTGGACTGCGGCCGCCAAATCAGGAAATAGAAAATCAGGATGAAGCCGGCGAAGAAAATAATCTGCCCCATCGCACCCATGCCTTGCGCGGCAGGGTCCTGGGCCATCGCCAGGGCAGGCATGAGCGCCGTCAGGGCGGCAACAAGGAACTTCATAGATTTCATTGACTGTCTCCGTTGGTTTTTCGATTCGGTTCAGGCGCCGGCCATCGGCGGCACTGACTCGCCTCTCAAGGCGTAGAAGTTGCTTACAAAGTCCGACAATGTACCTGCTTCAATGGCCCCACGCAATCCAGCCATCAGGTTCTGATAGAACCGGAGATTATGGATTGTGTTTAGCTGCGCCCCAAGCATTTCCCCACACTTATCAAGATGATGCAGATAACTTCTAGAAAAGTTCTGGCAGGTGTAACAGTCGCAGCGCTCATCGAGAGGGGCGGTGTCGTGGCGGTGCCGGGCGTTGCGAATTTTGACGATCCCGGTTGAGGTAAAGAGGTAGCCGTTGCGGGCATTGCGGGTCGGCATCACGCAATCGAACATATCCACGCCCCGACGCACCGCTTCAACAATGTCTTCCGGCCGCCCCACGCCCATCAGGTAACGGGGCTTGTCCTCCGGCATCCGGGGCGGCAAATGATCGAGAATACGGATCATATCTTCTTTCGGCTCTCCCACCGACAGGCCGCCGATGGCGTAGCCATCAAAGCCGATCTCGGTCAGACCTGCCAGGGAACGGTCGCGCAGGTGTTCGTACATGCCACCCTGAACGATGCCGAACAACGCCGCGGGATTACCCGCATGGGCTTTCTTGCTGCGGGCCGCCCAGCGCAGGGACAACTCCATCGATTCCCGGGCCTGCTTCTCGGTGGCCGGATACGGCGTGCACTCGTCAAAAATCATCACAATGTCGGAGCCGAGGTCCCGCTGCACCTGGATGGCAATCTCCGGATTCAGCTCGACTTTCGAGCCATCCACCGGGGAGCGAAAAGTGACCCCATCTTCGGTGATCTTGCGCATATCGCCAAGACTGAATACCTGAAAGCCACCGGAATCGGTGAGAATCGGGCCGTGCCACTGAGTAAAATCGTGCAGATCGCCGTGCGCCCGGACCACCTCGGTACCCGGCCGGAGCATCAGGTGAAAGGTGTTGCCCAGAATGATCTGGGCGCCGATGTCCTGAATGTCCCGGGGCAACATCCCCTTCACCGTGCCGTAGGTGCCCACCGGCATAAACGCCGGGGTTTCGACAACCCCGCGGGGAAACGTCAACCGGCCACGACGGGCCCGGCCATCTTCGCCCAGTTTCTCGAACGACATAAAACAGGTGTCTGTCACGATGCCTCCCCGGCGTGATCGGATTCGGAATTGGCCTGCGGGGCCGCGAGCATCATGCCCCGGCTCGGCTCC
>JBPEXU010000462.1:0-3006 GCA_052031225.1 Marinobacter sp.
TATCTGTTGAAGATGGCCAGCCGATTTCAGGATCTCGGCCGGCACGAGGCGGCTCGCACACTGCTTCTGAGCCCACAGTTACGTCAAAGCCCCGGACCTCAGGGCTCCGGAATGGCAGCACGGCCGGAACCACTCGCCCAGCAGCACCTGATGTTATCCATGGCGAGCGCAACCGAACTCGACGACTCCGACTGGGCCCGGGAACTGACTGCCGAACTGACGCCTGAGACCTTCATGACGTTCCCGGCTGAGCTGATGAACCGGGCAGCCAACCTTCAGGCCAACACCTACGCTCTTGCCGACCGCCGACTGGATGCGGCCATGACCCTTGTGCTGCTGTCCCAGGCCGACGCCAGCGCCAACATTCAGCCGCTGCATGATCGCATCTGGGCCCTGCTGAAAAGCGTCTCGGACCAGCGCCTGACGGTTGCCACAAGCCAGGCGATCGGCTTCGAAGCCCAGGGGTGGCTTGAACTGGCGGCGGTTGTCCGGGCCCCGAACGCCTCCCTCGACGATCAGGGCCGGATTATTCGCCAATGGCAGAACAATTGGCCCGGGCACCCGGCGGCCCAGGTGCTGCCCGCGGAGCTGAACCTGATCGCGTCCCTGGCTTCCAGCCGACCGGAAACCATTGCTCTGGCGCTGCCACTGGACGGCCCTCTGGCGAGCGCCGGTAAAGCGATCCGGGACGGCTTTCTGGCCGCCTACTACCAGGACGCCTCGGCGGATCGCAGCAAAACCGATATTCGCGTGTTCAACACCAGCGAACAGCCGTTCTCGCAGCTCTACAACACCTTGGCTTCTCAGGACATTGATCTGATTGTCGGCCCACTCGAAAAAGAGGCGCTGACCGGCCTGACCCGCATGAACACGCTCCCGGTTCCGGTGCTTGGCCTCAACTATCTGCCCGAAGACAGCCGCGCCCCGGATGGGCTCTATCAATTCGGCCTGTCAGCAGAGGACGAAGCGCGGCAAATTGCCGACCGCCTGGCGCGCGAACGACTCACTCAGGTTCTGGTTCTGATTCCTCAGGGCGAATGGGGCGATCGCGTCGAAAATGCGCTGCTCACCCGCCTGGCCAGCAACGACGCGGTTGTTCTGGACATTGAGCGCTTCTACCCGGAGGACAACCTGAGAGCGGTTACCGCCGACCTGCTGGGCATCACCACCTCCCGCAACCGGGCCATCGACGTCGAGCGGACCATCGGGCTGAACGTTGAATTCGAGCCCCGACGGCGGCAGGACGCGGATGCCATCGTCATGGTCGCCGAGCCGACCGTGGCCCGACAGTTCAAGCCGCTGTTTGCCTTCTACTTTGGCGGGGACCTGCCGGTCTACTCGCCATCGATTGTGTATGAGGGCGTGCCCAACCCGTCTCGTGACCGCGATCTGAACGGTGTAGCATTCACCGACATCCCCTGGGTACTGGTGCCGGACAACCCGTTGCGGAAGGCAGCCAGCCAGCACCTCAACGGCACCCGCGGTCAGGTAGGCCGCCTGTTTGCCATGGGCGCCGATGCCTGGCATCTGAGCAAGCGCCTGCCGCTGCTGCGCCAGGTGGAATCGGCCGCCATCGAAGGGCAAACCGGGACACTGACGATGACGCCCGCCGGCAGCATCCACCGCCAGCAGCTCTGGGCCAAGTTCGTCAACGGCGCGCCGGAGCGGCTGCCAGAGGTGACGCCTTCAGCTCAGGAAGCGAGCGAGGCCCCAACCACAGACCCCGACGATCCGCCTCTGACCGGCGAACCGATATAACCCGAGACAGGATGATCAGCGCTCCATGGAAGGCAAGCGTGCCATTGGCGCACATTACGAACAGGTTGCCGCGCGCTACCTGAAAAGCAGGGGCGTTACGATCGTCGACCAGAATGTTTACAGCCGTGGCGGGGAGATCGACCTCATTGGCAGGGATGGCGCGACACTGGTGTTTTTTGAAGTCCGCTACCGGGGCAACGGCAGCCTCACGGATCCAGCAACCTCAGTGACGCCCCTCAAGCAGCGCAAGCTGCTTCGAGCCATCGCGTTCTACCTGCACCGATACGGACTGGGCGAGGCCGATTGTCGAATTGATGTCATCGGCATCACCCCCGGAATTGTCAGCAAATACCGAGTACAGTGGATCAAAAACGCGATCCAGGCAGGATAATCGAACACCATGACCGACACAGAGCAATTGATTAACCAATGGTTTGCCAGTCACATGGAGCATACCGCTCAGGCCGCAACCACGGTCGGGCCACACATTGACAGCGTGGCCGATGCCTTTGTGGCAACGCTACTGCAGGACGGCAAACTGATTACCTGCGCGAACGGCAGCGCCAACGTTCTGGCCCAGTACTTCTGCACCGCCTTGCTTAACCGACTCGAACACGACCGGCCGGCCCTGCCGGCCATCAACCTTGGCGCAGACGCCACCACCTACTCGGCGATCTGCCGGGACAACCGCTTCAACGACACCTTTTCGCGCCAGGTGCGGGCCATTGGCAAACCCGGCGATCTGCTTTTCGTGATTGTCGATGACGGCCACAAGGCGAATCTGATTCAGGCCATTCAGGCCGCTCACGACCGGGAAATGCAGGTCGTCGTTCTGAGCGCCCGGGAAAAGTCGGACATCACCTCCCTCCTCCACCCGGAGGACCACGAGATCGCATTGAGCAATCTGGCGACCGCCGATGCCACCCCTCTGCTGCTTCTGGTCGTCAACGCCCTGTGCCGCCTGGTCGACCACAAACTGTTCGGCGCATAAAAAAAGCCAGCAGATGCTGGCTTTCCATTAAACGTTCCCGTGACTCACTTGACCACTTTCAGCGTCGGCCGTCCGGAAGGGCGTTCTTCCGGGCCCGATGGCGTGCGACTGTTGTCGCTCTTATCGCCGGGACCGTCGGGGTCTGGCGTACCTGGCTCACTGCCAAACACCATACCTTCGCCGTTTTCCTTGGCGTAAATCGCCATTACCGCCTGCAGCGGGATGAAGACCTGCATCGGCACACCGCCGAAGCGGGC
>JBPEXU010000463.1:0-7805 GCA_052031225.1 Marinobacter sp.
CGCTTTCCATGCTCGGGGAAGCGCCGCCACTGCGGGATGGCTTAGTGAAAATCCCGGGAGCTGACCGGGAGTGTTGCGATCAGGTGGCTCAGATCCGAAAGTTTCCCGGCGATGACATGGACGATGTCGCCTTCCCGCTCCAGGACACCTTTCACGTGTAGAAGTCGGGCCGTCAACAGGGGTTTGCGCTGGCGCCGTGCGGTTTCCAGCCACACCACCACATTGGCGTTGCCGGTTTCGTCTTCAAGGGTCACGAAGGTGACGCCGGATGCGGTTCCGGGGCGCTGCCGGCCGGTCACGAGGCCGGCAACCTGTACCGGCAGGCCGGGCTTGAGGGTTTTCAGTTGGTCTGCGGTTTGGCAGGCGCGCAGATGCCCCTGTTCCCGGAGCAAAGCCAGCGGGTGACGCTGCAGGGTCAGGCCCTGACTGGCGTAATCGGCGAGGATGTTCTGGCCCTCGGTGGGTTCGGGGAGCTGGCTGCAGGTATCCGGCCGGTATTCGGTGACAGCTTCCCGGGCGAACAGCCGGGTGGGCTCCTCGTGATCCAGCAGTTGCCAGTAGGCCTGATGACGGTTGGCGGTAAAGCCGGGCATCGCGTTGGCCCCGGCCAGCAGTTCCATGTCTCGCTGGTTCAGGCCAGCGAGCTGACGGAGTTCTCGGGTGTTGCGATAGCCATCGGGCGGACGGTGCTGAACCAGACGCTCAACGCCTTTTCGGGACAGCCCTTGCACAATTCTCAGGCCCAGTCTCAGATGGCGTTCGGGTCCTTCCAGGGTGTGGTCCCACTGGCTGTGGTTGACATCCGGCGGCAGAACGGTGACCTGATGCCGCTTGGCATCCTGCACCAGTTGGGAGGGAGAGTAGAAGCCCATGGGCTGGCTGTTGAGCAGGGCGCAGTAGAAGGCGGCCGGGTGGTGGCGTTTGAGCCAGGCGGAAACGTACACCAGCAGGGCAAAGCTGGCGGCGTGGGATTCCGGAAAACCGTAACCGCCAAAACCGCAGATCTGCTGGTAGAGCCGCTCGGCGAACTCCGGATCGTGGCCGCGCTCGAGCATGCCGGTGATGAGTTTGTCCCGGAACGGGGTGAGATCGCCGTGGGCCTTCCAGGCCGCCATCGCCCGGCGCAGCTGGTCGGCTTCACCGGCGGAGAAGCCGGCCGCCACCATGGCCAGCTTGATGACCTGTTCCTGAAAAATGGGGACGCCCAGGGTGCGCTCCAGAACGGCCCGAACGGCGTCGTTGGGGTAGCTGACCGGTTCCAGGCCGTGTTTCCGGCGCAGGTAGGGGTGCACCATGTCGCCCTGAATGGGGCCGGGCCGGACGATGGCCACTTCGATCACCAGGTCGTAGTAGGTTTCCGGCTTCAGCCTCGGCAGCATGTTGATTTGTGCCCGGGACTCGACCTGAAACACGCCGATGCTGTCACCTTTCTGGAGCATGGCGTAGGTGGCCGGGTCTTCGGGGGGGATGTCCTGAATGGTAAAGGGCTGACCTTTCTCTTCGCTGACCAGCGCCAGCGCCTTGCGAATGGCCGTCAGCATGCCCAGGGCCAGCACGTCCACCTTCATCAATCCCAGGCTTTCCAGATCGTCCTTGTCCCATTGGATCACGGTGCGGTCTGCCATCGCGGCGTTTTCCACCGGCACCAGTTCCGCCAACGGCCCGGAGCTGATGACAAAGCCCCCGACATGCTGGGACAGATGGCGGGGAAAGCCGAGCAGGGTGTTCACCAATGAGAAAAACTGGTCGGCGATTCTGGGGTTGCGGGTCAGGCCCTTGTCCAGAATCTGCTGGCGCCAGTCGGTGGCCTTGTCCCGCCAGTCGATGCCATCGAGCAGTTTTTCCACCAGGGCCGGGTCGAACCCGAGGGCTTTGCCCACGTCCCGGATGGCGCTGCGGGGGCGGTAGCGGATCACCGTGGCCGCCAGCGCCGCCCGCTCCCGGGAGTAGCGCCGGTAAATGTACTGGATGACTTCTTCCCGCCGTTCGTGCTCGAAATCGACATCAATATCGGGCGGCTCGTTCCGGTCTTTGGAAATGAAACGCTCGAACAGAAGCTCCACGCTGGCGGGGTTGACCTCGGTGATCCCCAGGCAGTAGCACACCGCGGAGTTGGCTGCCGAGCCCCGGCCCTGGCACAGGATGCCCTGGCTGCGGGCAAAGGCGACGATGTCGTAAATGGTGAGGAAGTAGTGTTCGTATCGGAGCTCGGAGATCAGCGCCAGTTCTTTTCGGATCAGTGCCTGGACCTTTTCCGGCGTTCCTTGCGGATAGCGCCGGCGTTCGCCGTCCCGGGTCAGGCGGTGCAGGTAGCTGGCCGGGGACTCGCCCTCGGGCACCAGATCCGAAGGGTATTCGTAGCGCAGGCTGCCGGGGTCAAAAGTGCAGGCATCGGCAATGCGCACCGACTCTTCAAGCCAGGCTTCGGGAAACAGGCGTCGCAGCACCGGCAGTGGCCGCAGGTAGCGCTCGGCGTTCTGGAACAGGCAGTGGCCGGCGTGTTCGAGGCTGGTGTGGTGGCGCAGAGCGGTCAGTACGTCCTGCAGGGGCTGACGTTCCCGGCTGTGCATGTGGACCTCGCCGGTGGCGGTAATGGGGCAGTGCAACTGCTCCGACAGCCAGCGTAAGCGGGCCAGTCGGCGGTCCTCACCGGCCTCCAGGGTGCGGGTAGCGGCAAGCCAGAAGCGCTGCCTGAACCGTTGCTGCAACCACAGGCCGCCGGCCAGGGCCTGGTCCGCGCTGGCCCGGGTGTCGTCGGGCGGTAGCCACAGGCACAGGCAGTCGTCCAGCGGCTGGTGCTCCAGATCCTGGCACAGCAGGCGATACTGACCCTTGCTGGCCCGGCGCCGGCCGGTGGTAATCAGCCGGCAGAGCTGGCCGTACCCGGTGCGGGTCCGAGCCAGCAGGATGAAACGGAGCGGCGTGGCGTTGGCCGGCGCCTCTGCCAGTTCGAACCAGCTGCCGGTAATCAGCTTGACCGGGCGGTCTTTCAGGGCCGCCCAGGCTCGGGGAATGCCGGCCACCGAGCAGGCGTCGGTAATCGCCAGTGCGGTATAGCCCAGCTCCGCCGCCCGCTCCGCCAGTTCGTGGGGGTGGGAGGCGCCGGTCAGAAAGGTGAAGTTGCTGAAACAGAACAGCTCGGCGTAGCCTGACATGGTTGCTACCCAAACCAGCCGTGGAGGAACCAGCCTTCCCGGGCGTCCCGGTACACCCAGGCCAACGGCCCTGCGGACAACTGGGCAATGTAGTAGTCCCGGTAAACGCGCTGGCCATCCCACCAGCCGCTGCAGATCCGTTCCGGCCCGGACAGCCAGAGACTTGGGGGCTCGGTAAGCGGCTGAGGTTTTTGCAGCAACCACAGCGGTCGCCGGGGCAGAGGTGAGGTATCCGCACGGGGGCGCGGCCGTTGCTGAACGTCCATGGCGGACCAGGCCCGTTCCGGACGATGATCCGCCTGGGGCGCTAACTGCGTCAGAGCCTGGCTGCCCAGGCGGGCCTGTAACCGGCTGATCAGGCTGTGCCAGGCTTCGTTCAGATCCTGACCGTCGCCCAGAAGATCCTGCCCCGTCGGTGCTTCCCGGGCGATGAAACGGCGTACCGCCAGTTCCAGGCTGGTCACCGGTGCCCGCAACGGTTGCTGCTCCAGACGCAGACGGATCAGATCCAGAAAGGCCTCGGCCCGGTGTTCGGGGCCGGCGGTCCGGATGCGTAAACGGGTGGGTTCTTCGTGCCGGTGGTGCAGGGTCAGGTGCAGACTGTCGGTATCCTGCTGCCGCCAGCAGAGATCGTGTGCCAGTTCGGACAGCAGACGTTGCAGAGGAAACAGCAGCCCTTGCGTCTGTTCGATGTCTTGCACGAAGTCGGCCTGTTGCCGGAAGCGGTGCGGTGGCTGCCAGGGGGCTTGCGGGTCTGCCCGGGTGCCCTGGAGTTTCTGGATATGGGCCAGGGTTTCCGGAGACAGACGGCGGGCCAGCTCCGCTGCGGGTAAGGCCAGAACCTCGCCCAGCGTTTGTAGGCCAAGACGTTGCAGCCGGGTGCAGGTTGTGTCATCAAACTCGGCCGCCGACAACGGTAGCGCGGCCAGCGCGTCCATGACCGCAGAACGGTCTGCCGTGCAGACTCCGGTGCCGGCCCGGGCCAGCAGCCGTGCTGCGCCCGGGGTGTGCCCGGTCGCCAGCCGGGCATTGAGCTGGCGTTCCGCCAATGCCTGCGCCACCGTTTGCCAGACGGCGCCGAGCCCACCGTACAGCGTTTGCAGGCTACCGACTTCCGTCAGAATGCCGTCCGGTGGCCTCAGTGTTATATGGGCCACGTAGCGATACAGCCAGCGTGCCTGCTCTTCCAGCAGACGGGTTTCCTGTTTGGGCTCGCTGCGTACCACTCCCAATTCGGGCGCCAGGCTCAGGGCGGTTTTCAGTCGCATACCCGGTGCCACACCCAGCGCACGTGCCTGCGGACAGGCCTGGGCGACGCTTTGTCCGGCTCCGGCCACGATCACCAGTGGGCGAGAGGTTTCCTGATGGCGGCGAAGGTGATCCAACATCAAATGCGGGAAGTGCAGGTACAGCCAGAGCATGGCCGCTTACCGCCGTTCTTGTGGCCAGGGACCCTGAACCACTCGAGTGGCAGGCGGGTGGGGCAGGTCCGCCCGATGCGCCATCGCCAGGCTGCAAGGTTGGCCCGGCCAGCCGCCCCGACGCTTGCGCACGCGGACCTTCAGAGCCAGGCCGGCATCCGGCGCCAGTTCCAGGCGCAGGGCCGCCGGAGAGCTCTGCTCCGCATAACGCCGTTCCCGGAATAACACGCAGACATTGCTGCCGGCCTCCGCCGCCAGCTGCAGCCGGCGCACGTCCCGGGTTGCCAGCCTGCCTGGCCAGGCCAGCACCAGTCCGGTGACCGGGGAGCGTAGGCAGTTTTCCAGTGTCCACAGAAAGTCGGCGGTATTGCCGGTGTGAATCAGCACGATCTTATCGAGATCCACCGACTCCCGGGCCAGCGCAGGTGCGTAGGGCATGTGGGGCGGATTCACCCAAAATACCGTCTTGCCGGCCTGGGTCAGGCGCTGCATCAAGGGCAGCACCAGATGAAGCTCACCAATACCGGGGCTATCGAGCAGGCATTCACTCAGGGCGCCCAGGGGCCAGCCCACGCCGCCAAGCTGGTGATCCAGCTGGGGATAACCCGTGGCTTCCGCCTGCGGCGCCGCACGACGACGGTGGCGGCCCTGCCAGACACGGGCATCCTGCATCAGTGCATTCAGCAGCTCACTCATGACATTATTCCTGAACACTGTTTAAATATACAGTATTCTGGGTCGACCAGATTTTCAAGCGCGAACTTGATAACCGGTCACTCGGTTCTAAGCTGAATAGCCGGAGAACACAGGAGAACTGAGATGGCCGAGTTAAAGCAACAAGCGTGCAGTGCCTGCCGCGCCGATGCCCCCAAGGTGAGTGAGGCTGAAAAAGAAGCATTCCTGAGCGAAGTGCCGGACTGGGAAGTGGTCACCCTCGATGGTGAAGAACAGCTCAGACGGGTGTTCAAATTCAAAAACTTTGCCCAGGCCCAGGCATTCACCAACCGGGTGGCGGAACTGGCCGAGAGCGAAAATCACCACCCCGCCATTTTGCTGGAATGGGGCAAAGTCACCGTCCGGTGGTGGACCCACAAAATCGGAGGGTTGCACAAAAACGATTTCATCATGGCCGCCCGCACCGACGAGCTTTACCAGTAAATCCAGGCCAGGCGTGTGCCCGCGAGCGACTTGATTCCTTTTACAGGTTTTGGTTTTGTGCGTTTGTCAATCATGCATCTGGAAGTGGAGTTATACGAACGCGTTCGTATAATTGGCTGTTATACACAAGGAGTAGTTACGGAAAATGGCAAGGAACCGTGGCCACGGTGGGCCAATTGAATCAAGGCTGCTCAGTCTCTTTGCATCCCTGTTTTTCTCGGTCCCGACCGCAGCGTTTATCTGGCTTGGGGTTAATAAAGAACTCGCGTTCTGGGGCGGGTTTCTCAGCAGTACCTACCTGATCGCCTGTATCATCGTCTTTGCTGTTTTAGCATTGGTGTTCCCGCAACTGTTTCCATCTATTCTCGGTGGTATTTGGCGCGGTATTGTCAGAGTCGAACGTTGGTGGGGCTGGTAGCCTTGCGTATAACAAGTGACTGTGGTGTCAATTCCATAAATTAGGCTATTTTCTCCCGCCATAGCACTTGGTTTTTGATCATGGTATCGAGCACCACACAATCTTTCTCATGCAGGCGATGAGGGCGACTTTGAGGATCTTCCCCTGAGATCCGGAATTCAGGCCCCAAAGACCACTCCACAAACAACGCCCCATACGGCGGCGCTAACTGTGATTGTCTCACTCGTAAAGTGATACTATAGTGTCACTATCGATTTGGATCAGGGTGAGCCCATGAAAGTTGAGCTTGTTACGAACCTCAAGCGTCAAGCCACAAAGATTTTGGCAGATCTGCGCGTGTCTAAAGAGCCGATACTAATCACGGAGCACGGTCAGCCATCCGCATACCTTGTCGATGTGCAAGATTTCGAGTTTATGCAGCGCCGACTTGAGCTGCTTGAGGGGCTCTCACGAGGAGAGCGAGCTGTACTTGAGGGACGAACGTACAGCCAAAGTGAGGCCAGGGAGAAAATGGGTAAATGGCTGAAGTAATCTGGACCGAGCCCGCCCTTCAAGAACTAGATGCCATCGCTGAGTACATTGCTTTAGACAATCCTGCTGCCGCAAGCGACCTGGTCCAACAGGTTTTCGATAAGACCGGACGTTTGGAAAATTTTCCTCACTCCGGGCGGATTCCTCCCGAACTCCCCAATTCGGTATACAGAGAGGTAGTGGTTCCACCCTGTCGTATTTTTTATCGTGAGGATGAGAAGCGGGTTTTCATCCTCTATGTCATGCGAGAAGAGCGGCAGCTTCGTGCGTACATGCTTGGAAGCAGTTAAACAGGCGCGTCACTCGGATGCCTTTGTCTCCGCTTCGCTACGTCAAAGTCACGGGCGCGCTTCGCGTTAGGATTCAGAAGCAAGGCACATCCTGCTATGGAAGAGTTACTAGAATTTGAGACCGAGCGGCTGCGTTTACGGCAATGGCGAGAAAGCGATTACGAGCCGTTTGCTGCTCTCAACGCCGACCCAAAGGTAATGGAGTTTTTTCCCGAACCGCTGAGTCGTCAGGCAAGTAATGACATGGCGGACAAAATTCGCTCGCTCATTGAGCAGCGCGGTTGGGGGTTCTGGGCAGTAGAGGTTAAAGGGGGCGAGGCCTTTGTTGGATTTTGTGGGCTACACGTGCCCACAGCAACGTTACCCTTTTCGCCATGTGTCGAGATTGGTTGGCGTTTGTCGTCCGCCCACTGGGGGAAAGGCTATGCATCTGAAGCGGCATTTGCGTCACTGAATGTTGCGTTTCACCGGCTGGAGCTACCTGAGATTGTCGCGTTTACTGCCGTTGGCAATCGGCGGTCCCGTCGTGTCATGGAGCGCATCGGCATGAAATACAGTGGCGAGTTTGAGCATCCCAGTTTACCCGAGGATAGTCAGTTGCGACCGCATGTGCTCTACCGGTTGATATGCATCAACTCCCCAGCTGCGGATTTGCGTCATCGTGCAGTCAGACACAACGCACAATCCCATCGCCCGAGGAAATAGCATATTGCAGGCGGGACTGAGCCCGCCTTTTACATTTTCTTCCGCCCTGTTGCTTTCGCAAACCGTCGGTCGCAACTGGCCAAATTCCCCGAAAATCTCTACATTGGCCGATGGGTAGATCGACGCC
>JBPEXU010000464.1:0-3681 GCA_052031225.1 Marinobacter sp.
GGTGATCACGCCTTTCAGATCGGTGGTGGTGATCAAACGGCCATTCGGGGCCATTTTGACTTCACGCTGGGTCACGGGCAGGTTCTTGCGCATGGTCAGTTCCTTCTTTCCAATGCCGGCAGCGTCTGTGCAACCGACGTATCTCCGTCCATGGGTTGTTATGGAGAGCGAGAGAATTTGCAATAACTGGATTGCCTCAGGTCAACCAGTAGAGTATAGGCAAAAAAAGAAAGGTTAAACGACGAAACGTCGAAGATAACGGTTGATCCAACCAACCGAATCGCCCGGACGATCAGGCCCCGGCCAGTCGAGCGCGGGGATGATACCGGGCATTGACCCATAATGACAAGGCGATGACCGCGCCGCCGATCGTCAGCCGCACCAGGTCGGCGTCCCGGTTCCAGATCAGCAGGTTCACCAGCAGGCCGGCGGGCACCAGCGCGTTGTTCATGATCGCCAGGGTACCGGCGTCGACCTGACACGCCCCCCGGTTCCACAGGAACAGACCGATGCCGGAGGCGGCCAAGCCGAGCCAGGCCAGAATCCCCCACTGCACGCCGGTGGTCGGCAGCTTGTCCGGGTTGCCAAACACCAGAAACGACGGCACCGCAATGATCAGCGCGCCAAAGAAGAAGTAACCGAAGGTGCGGAACGCGGCGATATCGAGCGGGTAACGCTGCATCACGTGCTTATAGCCAACCTGGCCGGCGGCAAAGGTGAAGTTGGCCACCTGCAGCAACAGGAACCCGGTCAGAAAATCCTGGCTCAGACCGTCGTAACGGATGATGCCAGCGCCGACGGTGGCGATGGCCGCCGCCACCAGGGCCACCGGCGAGAACCGGCGGTACAGGGCGTCGTCGATCAGGGTCACGTACAGCGGTGTGAAAATGGTGAACAGCAGCACTTCCGGCACGGTCAGGTAGCTGAACGAGCGGTACAGGCACAGGTAGGTGATACCGAACTGAAGCATGCCGGTGGCCAGGATGCCCAGCTTGAGGCCAGAGGGCACCCCGCGCCAGCGGGTGAACGGCAGGAACACCAGAGCGGCGATCAGCACCCGGCTCAAGACCGCAAAATCGCTGTCGACCCGTCCGGCGAGAAACTCGCCGATCAGGCTGAAGGAGAACGCCCACAGAATCGTTACCACAACCAACAGCGCCATGATGATCCTCAGTTCGGTAAACACAGGGGCGTACTCTACCCGCTTTTCAGGTAGGATGCAGGCCGGTTCCGATCCACCCTGTGACCGTTGCTATCGCCATGGATGAAACCCACCAGCCGTTACCGGCCGCCCGCCAGCCTCTGGTCGCCCGCACCCTGAGCGAATGGCGCACCCTGGCCCAGCTCGGCGGCCCGATTCTGATCGCCCAGCTCGCCCAGATGGCCAATGGCGTGATCGACACCGTGATGGCCGGCCACGCCAGCGCCCGGGATCTGGCCGCCGTCGGCATCGGAACCAGCCTGTGGATGCCGCTGTTCCTGTTCTTTATGGGGGTGCTCGGCGCGCTGCAGCCGATCATTTCGGGCTACAACGGCGCCGGTAACCGCCCGGCGATCATGCCCACCACCTGGCAGGGCCTGTACATTGCCGCCGTCAGTGCCGCACTGATGATCGGACTGCTGGTCAATGTCCATCCCATCCTGGAACTGCTCAAGCTCGACGCCGACACCGCCCGGATCACTCAGGGCTATCTGGACGCGTTTGCCTGGGGCGTGCCGGCGCTGTTGCTGATGACCGCGCTGCGGGGGCTGACCGACGGGCTCGGCCACACCCGGGTCATCATGGCGTTCTCGGTACTCAGTACCCTCGCCAACCTGCCGCTCAACTATGTGTTTATCTATGGCAAGCTGGGCGTGCCGGCCATGGGCGGGGTTGGCTGCGGCTGGGCCACCACGCTGTCGAACGGGCTAGCCGCCGTCGCCCTGCTGATCTACCTGAACCGCAGCCGGACCTACCGGGCCTTTCACCTGGTGGCCGACTGGGTCCGGCCGGACCTGAACGGGCTGCGCTACATCCTCCGGATTGGCATTCCCATCGGCTTTACCATTTTCGTCGAGGCCAGCCTGTTCTCGGTGATTGCCCTGTTCCTGGCTCCCCTGGGACCGGTCACGGTAGCCGGCCACCAGATCGCTCTGAATGTGGTGTCGCTGCTGTTCATGCTGCCCCTGAGCCTGGGCATGGCACTGACCCTGCGGGTCAGTTTTCTGATCGGGGCCCGGGCTCCGGACTCGGCCCGTTTGATTTCCCGCAGTTCGCTGCTGCTGGCGGCGTCCATCGCGCTGATCTTCGCCGCCCTGCTGTACGGCCTGGCGCCGCAGATCGCGGCGCTGTATACCCGGGACCCGGCGGTCCAGGCGGTCACCGTTCAGTTGCTCGGTTTTGCCGCGCTGTTCCAGATTGCCGATGTCCTGCAGGTCACCTGCATCAGTGCCTTGCGGGGTTACAAGGATACCCGGGTGCCGATGTTCATCATGCTGTTTTCGTTCTGGGGCGTCGGCCTGCCGCTGGGCTATGCCCTGACCTTCACCGACCTTCTGGTGCCGGCGATGGGCGCGGCGGGGTTCTGGGTGGGACTGACCGGCGGTTTAACCTCGGCCGGCCTCTTACTCGGCTGGCGGCTGTTTCACTACCGGCCGGATCACGCCGGCTGAGGCTGCAGGTCCATCAGATTGTCGGCGAACACGATTCGGTCCCGGCCGGTCTCCTTGGCTTGGTACAGGGCCTCGTCCGCCCGGGCCAGCCAGCTTTCCACCGTTTCACCGTGTCGCAGCAGCGCCACTCCGAACGACGCGGTGACCGGGCCGCCCGGGTGTTTCAGATATTTGCGCATCACCTGTTGGAGATTGTGCATCACCGCCTTGAGGCTGACCCCATCAACCCCCGGCAGCAGCAAGACAAATTCCTCACCGCCAAAGCGGAACAACTGATCGGTACGGCGGGTGTTCTGCTTCAGCAGTTCCACCATTTCGATCAGCACATTGTCGCCGACACTGTGGCCATACTCGTCGTTGATCGATTTAAAGTGATCCAGATCCAGCATCACCAAGGCATAGGGCAAGCCATTGCGCTCGGCGGTGGCGGCGGCCACTTCCAGCTCCTGGTCCATGGACCGACGGTTTTTTACCCCGGTCAGCGGGTCGACGGTAGCCAGATGCTCCAGCCGATTACGCTGGTTTTCGTTGCGATAGGCGAACACATAGGCGCAAGCGCTGACCACCACCGCCGTGGTCGAAAACGACCACATCTGGACTACCGACCGGAAGGCCTCGCCGTGCAGCATCAGCGATATCACCGCCAGCACATTCAGCACCACCGCGATGCGCGGCGTCGTCAGGAAGAAACTGGTGACCAGGCAGGGGTAGAGCCAGAACAGGCCGGGCTCACCCACCACCACACCAACCGCCACGGCACCACCGCAGGCAATCACCGCCAGCACGAGCCCGGTGCGGCGGGTGTCGCCGGTGCGCCAGGCGTAGACCACGGTGGCGATAATGCCGAGCAAAATCGTGGTGTCGACAATGCCCGCCGCCAGATTGCCCTGCCAAAAACGCATGATGGCAAACGGCGTGATGCCCAAAACGGCGCTCGCCCCAAGCAGGGTAATGATGGAAAGCTTAAAGTCGGTTTTGAGGCGGTACAACATCGGCCAGCGGCATCCGGAAAAATCCATTTAGTATGGC
>JBPEXU010000465.1:0-5378 GCA_052031225.1 Marinobacter sp.
GGCCGAGGTTGCGGGCCGAGGGTGTAGCCGGCAATCAGTGCCAGGGCAAAGCCGAACACCAGTTCGTGACCATGGCCTGCGCCGAGCAGCCCCGGCGGCCATCCGGTGCCGGACTGCACGGTGTACACCGACAGCGGGACAACGAGCGCGCCCAGAATGGCTGCCGCCGGAAAGAACAGCCAGAAGGCATGAAGCGGCGCGGGTTGTGTCCGGCTCATGGGCGCCCTTGTGGGTGCAGGAAGGCCGCGGGTCAGGCGCTGTGGGGCAGCACGCCGAAATAGATGGCGCTGAAATGGCAGGCGCTGCCGCCGATCACGAACAGATGCCAGATTGCGTGCATGTAGGGGATGCGGTCGGCCAGATAGAAGATGACGCCGGCGGTGTAGACAATGCCGCCGGCAATGGTCAGCTTCAGGGCGGTCTCGCTCAGGCTGGCCACCAGATCCGAGGACGCGAAGGTGATCAGCCAGCCCATCGCGATGTAGATGCCGACCCGGGCGAGTTTATAGCGGTTCTTGAAAATGATCTTCAGCACCACCCCGGTCAACGCCAGCGACCAGATCACCGCGAACAGTGTCCAGCCCACCGTGCCGCGCATGTTGACCAGCAAAAACGGCGTGTAGGTGCCGGCGATGAGCAGGAAAATTGCGCAGTGGTCGAGGGTTTTGAACGCCTGTTTCAGCTCCGGTTGCCGGGTACCGTGATAGAGCGCGGAGGCGAGGTAGAGCAGGATCAGTGAGGCCCCGAAGATGCTGAAACTGACGATCTTCCAGGCGTCGCCGGACTGGCTGGCGCCGACGATCAACGCCACCGTGCCGATCACGCTGAGCAAAGCACCGATACCGTGCGTGGCGCTGTTCAGCCACTCTTCAACCCGGTGGTGAATGGATTCGTAACTTTGTCTTACGTGGGTCATGGCAGGCGATTCCGGTTCGGTCTTTCCAAAGTGAGCATGGTCTAAAAATACGTGAGCGTACAAGTGTACGCAATGGCTCTGGATGAACTCTCTGTGACCCTATTCAGAAAAACTGATCGACCCGTCGGAAATCTTCCAATTTCATTGCCTGTTGAGGGCCAGTACGCTTGGACTCATCCAATCAACAGCAGCAGGAGATGTTCAGATGGCAAAGGTATTGGTGCTTTTTCACTCAATGTACGGCCATATTGAAACCATGGCCAACACGGTTGCCGAGGGTGCGCGCAGTGTCGAAGGCACCGAAGTGACGGTCAAGCGGGTTCCGGAAACCATGCCGGAAGAGGCCTTCCGCAACGCCGGTGGCAAGGTCGATCAGGCCGCACCGGTGGCCAGCCCGCAGGAACTGGCAGACTACGACGCCATCGTCTTCGGCACCCCCACCCGGTTTGGCAACATGTCCGGTCAGATGCGCAATTTCCTGGACCAGACCGGCGGCCTCTGGGCCCAGGGCAAGCTCTTTGGCAAAGTGGCGAGCGTGTTTACCTCAACCGGCACGGGCGGCGGTCAGGAACAGACCATCACCTCGTTCTGGACCACGCTGGCGCACCACGGGATGGTGATTGTGCCGGTAGGTTACGGCACACCGGAACTCTTCGATATCTCTGAAACCAATGGCGGTACGCCTTACGGTGCGTCCACGATTGCCGGCGGTGATGGCACCCGTCAGCCCAGCGACAAGGAGCGGGCCATTGCCCGTTTCCAAGGCAAGCGGGTCGCGGAAGTGGCGCGGAAGCTGAGCGGCTGAGTGGCGTTCTGCCAACATGGTAGACTGCGCGGTTCGCCCCGATTGCAATAACCTTGTCCGGAGACCCCATGGCTGCTGCGCTGGCACTGTTCGTCAAACTGATCCCGCTGTACCTGACCGTCGTGCTTGGCTGGCTTGCCGGCCGCTATCTGGACGCCAGCGGCAAACACATCGCCGGCATCATGCTGTACATCGTCACCCCCTCGGTGGTGTTCTCGGGCGTGATGGCGGCACCGCTGACCATGGAAGTGGTGCTGCTGCCGTTTCTGGTGTTCGGGATCTCGTCGGTTCTGGGCATCGTCCAGCTCCGGCTGGCCCGGCGGCTGCTTACCGACGGCAGTGCCAGCATCCTGCCGCTGTGCGTGGGCTCCGGCAACACCGGCTACTTCGGTATTCCAGTGGCGCTGCTGCTGTTCGGGGAAGAGGGGCTGGGGCTGTACATCGTGTGTATGCTCGGCACCACACTGTTCGAGAACTCGGTGGGGTTCTATCTGGCCGCGCGGGGCCGATATGCATTCCGGGATGCGTTGCTGAGGGTGGCGCGCCTGCCCTCGGTGTACGCGTTTCTGGCGGCGGTGGTGCTGAACCTGTCCGGGCTGCGGATTCCGGATCTGTTTACGCCGCTGTTCGACAACCTGCGTGGCGCCTACAGCGTGCTGGGGATGATGATCATCGGCATGAGCATCACCAGCTTCCGGGGGCTGGCGGGCAATCCCCGGTTTACCGCGATGGCTTTTACCGGCAAGTTCCTGGTCTGGCCGGCGGTGGCGGTCTTATTCTGGTGGCTCGACAGCCGCTTCTTCGGGATTTACGACCTCGCCGTCCATCAGGCCATTTTCCTGATCTCGATCACCCCCATCGCGGCCAACACCGTGGTGATTGCGACGCTGCTCGATACCGCGCCGCGTCAGGCGGCGGGTACCGTGCTGCTGACCACGCTGTTTGCGCTGGGCTTCATTCCGGTGATGATCGCCCTGGCGTTCTAACGGGCGCTGGCCGGGTTCACCTGCGCCACCCGGGCCTCAGCGATATCCCGCCGGGCGTGCCGGACGACACTGATGCCGGCACTGATCGCCAGGGAGCCCATCACGGCGGCAACCACCAGATCGGGCCAGGCGGTTCCGGTGCCAAAGACCCCCAGGGCGGCGGCCATGACGGCGAGGTTGCCGATGGCGTCGTTGCGACTGCACAGCCACACCGACCGCATGTCCGAATCGCCGGTGCGGAACCGGAACAGCAAGGCGGCGACGCTGACGTTGGCCGCCAGGGCCAGAAAGCCCACGGCGCCCATGGTGATGGGCTCGGGCGTGATGCCGGCCTGCACCGACCAGATCGCCCGGGCCCAGACCACCAGCCCGAACAACGCCATGGTCAGCCCTTTCACCATCGCCGCCCGGCCGCGCCAGAGCATGCCCAGGGACAGAACCGACAGCGACAGCAGGTAGTTGGCGCTGTCGCCGAAGAAGTCGATGGCATCCGCCATCAGCGACACCGAGCCCGAGTGCAGGCTGGCGAATCCTTCGACCAGGAACATGGTCAGGTTGACCCAGAGTGCGATCCAGAGGGCGCGGCGGAATCCGGGGGCCGGGGCTTTGGGTTCGGTGGGTGAGCAACTGCAGGCCATGGTGATCTCCGTATTGTCCAGTTGCCGGTTATTACAAACCCTGTAGTTGCTGCAGGGTCAAGCGGAGTTACTGCCTCTGGACGGATTCTGGCCGTGGCTGCCCGGAATGTGGTTGTGAGTGTCCGTGGCCGGCGCTGTTCCCAATTCGGATGACAGGCCGCCGAGAATGCCGCAGTCGCGGATGGTCCGGTTGTTTGAACAGGCGTCCCGAAGGCTGACCAGGGTCTGTTCGAGCTGCCGGAGTTCCTGCAGCCGCTCGCGCACATGCCGAAGGTGTCGCGCCAGCAGGGCATCGACATCGCTGCAATCGGCGCCGGGCTGTTCCGACAGCCGGATCAGCTCGCGGATCTCATCCTGGGCCATGTCCAGTGACCGGCATCGGCGAATGAACTGCAGGCGGTCCAGGTGTCTGGGACCGTAGGCGCGGTAGCCGTTGCTGGTGCGCTGGGGTTCCGGCAGCAGGCCCACTTTTTCGTAGTAGCGTACCGTCTCGACCGGCACGCCGGCGTGTCTGGCGATTTCACCAATTCTCATGGCAGTGCTCCTCCGGTGTTGCCGCCAGTGTAGCAGCCGGGGCCAGGCCCCGAACACCGAGGTTCAGTCGAACAGCGAGAGCTGGCTGCCGTCTGGCCGTGGCGCCGGCGTTCTGGGACGACGCTGCGCGGGCCCCTTGCGGCTGCCGTGACGCTGGAGTACCCGGTCGGTTTCCTTCCGGCTGACCCGCCGGCGACGAAACTCGGCAATGGCGTTGCGCGCGTATCGGGCGGCCTGCTCGTGATCGCACACCGGGCCGGCGTATTGGTCGCCGCCATAGCGCGTTTTCTGGGCGCCAGTCATCAGCCATGGGGTGTGGATCAGTTCTGTGGGAACGCCTTCAAGTTCCGGCAGCCAACGGCGAATAAAGGTGCCGTCGGGGTCGAGTTTCCGGCTTTGCAGCACCGGGTTGTAGATGCGCAGGGCGTTGATGCCGGTCAGCCCAGATTGCATCTGGGCCTGGGGGTAGTGGATGCCCGGTTCGAAGTCGGTGAACTGGCGGGCCAGATGCAGTGCCGGCTGCCGCCAGTGCAGCCAGAGCTGGTAGCTGGCGGTGGCCATGACCATGGCGCGCATGCGGAAGTTCAGCCAGCCGGTGTCACGGAGTGCTCGCATGCAGGCATCCACCAAAGGCCAGCCGGTGGCACCTTCCTGCCAGCGCTGCAGGCGCTCGGTGTCATCCGGACCCGGCTGTTTGAGCCTCTCAAACTCCCGGTGCACGGCCCGGAACTCCAGTTCCGGTTCGTCTTCCAGCTTCTGGATGAAGTGACAGTGCCAGTGCAGCCGCGACCGGAAACTGCTTAGGCTGCGTTTTTTTCGGGGCAGGGTGTTGGGGTGGGTGCCGGCGGCCCGGGTGGTCTGGTAGATTTCGCGCAGACTCAGGGTGCCGAACGCAATGTGTGGGCTCAGGCGGGAGCAGCCCCGGGGGGCGGTCAGCGGGCTGGACAGGTTGTACTGATAGCCGACGCAGCGCCGTTCGACAAACGAAGTCAGCAGCTGGTGCGCCCGCCGGCTGCCGCCGCGCTGGCGGTCCGGGCACGGTGACGGCTCCGCCAGCAGCGGCTCGGGCCAAGTCTGGGGCCGCAGACCCGGAGGCAGTGACGGCGGCGGGGGCAGCCGGGCCGGCCGCTCCGCGAGGGGCGCGGTCATCCGCCGGTTCCATTCGGTGTCCCAGTGATCCCGGTCGCGCAGGCGCCGAACCACGCCGAACTGAGGCCATTCCTGATAGTCCACGCCCTGCTCCCGGCACCAGGCCATCACCGCACGATCCCGGTCGAAGGTCCACAGGCCGCCGGTTTCCTGATGGCAGAACACGCGTTTGAACCCCGTCGCCCGGTGCAATCGGTTCAGAACTTCGACGATGTCGCCGTGCAATACCCATAGCCGGTTGCCCAGGCCACCCAACTGGCGATCGAGGTCGTCCAGGGACTCTCGTACGAACGCCCACTGCCGGGCCGAGGTGTCCGGCTGTTGCCAGTAACCGGGCTCGACAACGTACA
>JBPEXU010000466.1:0-8396 GCA_052031225.1 Marinobacter sp.
CGCCCTTCAGCGAAACCGGCCTGATACCCAGCTTCCCGGCCTTCGGCAAAGCCGTCCTCGCGGGCGGCCCGGCGAATCTCTTCCAGATCGGAGGCCGTCAAAGGTTTGACCGGCCGTTCCTCTTCCCGGGGGATCTCGTTGCCGCGTTCGTCCAGCAGCGGCAGCTCCCACCGTTCGTAGGCGGTGAGCTGCTCCTTGGGTATGCGGTGGAGATCCTTGCCGGTGTCTTTCATCACATCATTTCTTCGCCGGAGCCGCCTAGGGTGATCTCACCGGCCTCGGCCATGCGACGGGCAATGGTAATAATGTCCTTCTGGGCCGCTTCGACCTCGCTGACACGCACCGGGCCTTTGGCTTCCAGATCGTCCTGCAACAGCTCGGCCGCCCGTTTCGACATGTTCTTGAAGATCTTTTCTTTGACCGCTTCGTCCGCGCCCTTGAGCGCCACCACCAGCACCTCCGACGACACTTCCCGCAGCAGCGCCTGGATGCCGCGGTCGTCCACGTCTTTCAGGTTGTCGAATACGAACATGAGGTCTTCGATGGTGGAGGCCAGATCCGGGTCCATATCCTTGATGGAATCCATCAGGCTGCCCTCGATGGAGCGGTCCATGAAGTTCATGATATCCGCGGCCCGCTTGACGCCGCCGATCCGGCTGGTCTGGGCGGCGGAGCCACCGGAGAACTGTTTCTCGAGGATGTCGTTGAGTTCCTGGAGCGCCTGGGGCTGGATGCTTTCCAGCGAGGCCACCCGCATCATCACGTCCAGGCGGACTTTGTCGTCCAGCGTTGCCAGAATTTCCGCCGCCTGATCCGGGTCAAGGTAGGAAATGACGATGGCCTGAATCTGCGGGTGTTCATACCGGATAATATCGGCAACGGCGCGCGGCTCCATCCATTTGAGGGTGTCCAGCCCGGTGGTGTTGCCGCCTATCAGAATGCGGTCGATCAGGCTGGCCGCCTTGTCCTCACCCAGCGCCTGGGTCAGCATGGCCCGAATGTAGTCGTCGTTGCCGACACCAAGGCCGGTCTGGCCGCCAACGGCCTCGACAAACTGGTTCAGAACATGGGTTACGTCGTCTTTGCTGACATCGCGCATCTGGGCCATGGCCACGCCGACCCGCTGCACTTCCTTCGGCCCCATGTGCTTGAGGATTTCCGCTGCGTCCGCCTCACCCAGGGTCATGAGCAGAATCGCCGCCTGCTCCACCCTCGGGATCTTGCGCTGCGGTTTGTTCTGGGCGTCGCCGCCCTGATTCTGGTCAGTCATCCACGTTCACCCACTGGCGCATGACCTGAGCAACCCGCGCCGGGTCTTCGGCAATCAGGCCTTTCAGTGCATTCAGTTGTCTATCATAGCCGTCCGTTGCGCCCGGCAAAAGCAGTTCGTCGTGCTCCGACATGGCCTCACGCAGCGCGTCGTCACCGGCCACGGCCTCCAGGTCGCCGAACCGGGATTCCGAGTCACCACCACGGGCCTCACGTCCGCCGCCGGACAGGCTCTTCAGGGTCGGCCGCAGCAGGCCCAGCACCAGCACCAGAATCACCAGCCCGGCCAGTACCTGCTTCATCAGATCCCAGAACCAGGGCTGTTCCCAGAATCCCGGGGCCTCGAATTCGATGGCTTCCTCTGGCGCGAAGGGGGTGTTCATCACCGTCACGCTGTCGCCACGCGCCGCCGAATATCCCACCGCGTCGCGAACCAGCATACTCAGGCGCTGAAGCTCCGCTTCGGGCCAGGGTTGGTAACTGACTTCCCCGGTTTCCGGATTCACCACTTTCATGTCGTCGACCGCCAGCGCCACGGTCACCCGTTTGATCCGGCCCAGCTCCTGGCGCCGGTAACTGACGGTACGGTCCATCTCGTAGTTTCGGGTGGCTTCCCGGCGCACGTCCACCGGTGCCGGTGGCTGACCTTCCTCGCCGTTCTGGGCGTTCGCCTGCTCTGGCACCGTGGCGTTCCCCGGCGGCTGGTTCGACAGCGCGCCCGGAATACCGATCGGGCCGGCACCCGCTGCCCGCTGTTCGGTCAGCTCCCGCTCGCTACGAATGGCCTGCTGTTCGGGATTGAACAGCTCTTCCGCCTGTTCCACCGACGAGAAATCCAGGTCCGCGGTCACCTCGGCCCGGTAGCGTCCCTCACCCACGATCGGTGCGATCAGAGACGCGACCCGGCGCGTCAGCCGCTCTTCCACCTTGGCGGTGTATTCGTACTGGTCTTTCATCCGGTCCGTGTCACCCCGGCTGTCTTTGCCGGTCAGCAGATTGCCGTTCTGGTCGACGACGGTGACGTTATCCTTGCTCATCATCGGCACGCTGCCGGCCACCAGATTGACCACCGCATCGATCTGCTCCTGCTCAGGCCGACGGCCGGCGAAAACCTCCAGGAAAACCGAGGCCGACGGTTCCCGGGCGTCCCGGACAAACACCGAGCGTTCCGGTATCGCCAGATGCACGCGCGCACTGCGCACGCCGCGCATGGCGCCAATGGTGCGCGCCAGTTCGCCTTCCAGTCCGCGACGGTAGCTGACGGTTTCCATGAACTGGGAGGTGCCCAGCCCCCGTTCCTGGTCCAGCAATTCGTAGCCGAGCGCCCGCTGGTCGGTCACCCCTTCCGCCGCCAGTTTCAGGCGCGCGGTGTAGACCTGCTCGGCCGGTACCAACAGGGCACCGGTCCGCGGGTCCATCTTGTAGTCGATGCCATTGCTATCGAGGATGGCGGTGACATCCTGCGGGTTGTAGGACGACAGGTCCCCCACCACCGGCTGGTAGTTGGGTTCCTGAGCCCAGAGCACCACCGCGACGCCCAGGGCGACACTGGCGGCCAGACCGACCATCAGGCCAATCTGACGCAACAGACTGAGCCGGTTAAATCCCAGGAACAGATCGCTCTGGCTTTCCGGAGCGCCGCTCTCCGTCGTCGCGGGCGCGTTGGTTTGAGCAGTTTCTGCAGGTACGCTGGCCATGACGGTGCTCCGTTATCAGATCGGCATATTCATGATGTCTTCGTAGGCCCGGACCACCCGGTTCCGCACCTGGGTCAGCGCTTCAAACGAGACCGAGGATTTCTGCGCGGCAATCATGACCCGGGTAATGTCCACGTTCGGATCGCCCATCTCGTAGGCGGTACGCAGTTCGCTGGCGTTCTGCTGGAGGTCGTTGACGGTATTGACGGCCTTGCCCAGCATGTCGCTGAAGCTCGGCACTTCGCGGGTTTCGCTGACCTGGCGCGGGCCGTCGATGCGGCCACGCACCGACTGGTCCTGTTCGACTCGCTGATTCTGCATCATTTGCGAACGCAGGTTTCGAATCTCGGACAGAACGCTGTTGATGTCGGCACGCTGAACCATAACTCTCTCCTGACACCGTCCCGTTTCGACGGGTAAGCTGTTGACACTTGGCTGAGAGAGACCTAGCAAAGTCGGGGCCAGAAATATTTTTATCTTTTATTACAGATGGTTAAGAGGTTATTTTCGGGGCCAGACGAGCATCTTGACGAAGAATTGACACTCGTCGCGAGGCCCGGGGCGAGCGGCGTTTCGGGCGGACAAAAAAAGGCACCCATGCCGGGTGCCATAATGAAGGAGCTGGTTGGATACATCAATGTCAGGCCAGTGCCAGTTCGGCGTCGAGATCGATGCCGGCGTCGCGCATCTGAGCCAGTTTGTAGCGGAGCGTTCTCGGACTGATGCCCAGCTGCTCCGCGGCCCGATTCCGGCGCCCGCCTTCTTTCTTCAACGTCTGGATAATGATACGGAACTCTTGCTGGCGCAGATCATCCCCCAGGGAATTTGCCGCCAGCTGGCCCTCCTGATCGCTGCTACCCACATCGGCAACACTGGCGCTGCCGGCCGCCATTGCGGCACCGTTCACAGGCTGAGACTCAGCCACGCCCTGAGACGCCGTTTCGACGCCGGGGACCGCACCGGTTTTACCGGTAATGCCGAGCTCAAGGCACAGATCGCCGGCATGGATCACATTGCCCTGATGCAGCACCAGGGCGCGCTGAATCGCGTTGTCCAGTTCACGGACATTGCCCGGCCAGTGATGGCTGGTCAGTGCCTGACGGGCGTCCGGGGCAAAGGTGATACCGGTCAGTTTCATCTTCCGGCAGTGCTTCCGGAGCAACGAGGTCGCCAACGGCAAGATGTCCAGCGGCCGCTCGCGCAGTGGCTGCCAGTGCATGGGAAACACCGTCAGACGGTAATACAGATCCTCCCGGAACTTGCCTTCGCGCACGTAATCCGCGAGGTCCCGGTTGGTGGTCGCAATCACCCGCACATCCAGCGGAATGGTCTTGCGCCCCCCGACCCGCTCAACTTCCCGTTCCTGAAGGACGCGCAGCAGCTTGGACTGCAGGCCCAGTTCCATCTCGGAAATTTCGTCGAGCAGGATGGTGCCGCCATTGGCTTGCTCAAACTTGCCCGGGGACGACGATACCGCGCCGGTGAAGGCGCCTTTCTCATGCCCGAACAGGATTGCCTCCAGCATGTTCTCCGGAATCGCCGCACAGTTAATGGCGACAAACGGCTGATCCGCCCGGGGCGACTGCTGATGAATGAAGCGGGCCAGCACCTCTTTGCCGGTGCCGCTTTCCCCCGAGATCATCACCGTGGAGTCACTGGCCGCCACTTTCGTGGCCAACTGGAACATGCGCTTGCTGACCGGATCTTCCGCCACCGGTGCATCCTCGGACTTCCGGGCATTGCCGCCGACCACCCGGCTGACCGCGTCGACCAGCACCTGGGGCTCGAACGGCTTGACCAGATAGTCGATGGCGCCCGCCTGCATGGCGGACACGGCGTGACTGATCTGGCCATAGGCGGTGATCAGCATCATCGGCAGCCCCGGATACCGGCGCTGCACTTCCGCCAGCAGCTCATGGCCGGACATGCCCGGCATATTGACGTCGCTCACGACCATATCCACGGGCGCTTCCGCCAACCGTGCCAGCGCCGCTTCGGCGCAGTCCGCTTCGCGAACCCGGAACTTGGCCAGCTCCAGCGTCGTGACCAGCGCTTCGCGCAGGTCGTGATCATCCTCAACAATCAGTATGTGTGCCTTGGCCATGATCGTCTCCGCTTAACACTTGTTATTCAGTAACGGCAGCCGGAGCGTGGCAATTGCGCCGCTGTGCTCCGGAGATTCCATCGAGAAATGCCCCTGGTGCGCCTTGGTCACGGCCTGGACAACCGCGAGCCCCAACCCGGTGCCGTGGGATTTGGTGGTGTAGAAGGCCTCCATCAGCCGCTGAGCGTCTTCGGCCCGAAAGCCCGGGCCGTCGTCCACCACGCGAATCACCAGCTCGCCGGCGTCGGTGTCAACCTGAACCTCGACCTGGCCGGCACCGGCTTCGAGACTGTTGTTGATCAGATTGGTGCAGGCCCCAACCAGAGCGTCCCGGTTACACATCAACCGGCTACCCTCCCGGCTGCGATCGGTCAGCGCCACGGTAACCGACGCACTGGTGCGGATGCCTTCCAGCGCCGAGGCCAGCGCCGCAACCAGGCTCTTCACCGGCAGCTCTTCGGCCAGACGGGTCTCACCGCGGGCAAAGATCAGCATGTCGCGAACCTGCTGCTCCAGGTGGGTCAACCGGGACATCAGGCGATCGGCGCAGCGCTGGCGCATTTCTTCGTCCAGATCCGGCTGGCTCAGATGGCCGCCATACAGAATGGCGGCCGACAGCGGGGTCCGGATCTGATGCGCCAGCGATGCCACCATCTTGCCCATGGCCGACAGCCGCTGGGCGTGGGCAAGCTGGGCCTGAAGTTGACGGGTTTCGGTCAGGTCGGTCAGTAGGATGAGCTGGCCCGGCTGGTTTTCCATGGTCCGGATTTCGATGCTGACCCGGCGCCCGTCTTTCAGCGACACCTCATGGCCATCGTCCCGGCGCGGGGCGAAGCAGCGCTGGATCACATCGATCCAGCGTTCACCGTCCAGCGGCTCTCCCAGCAGCGCAATGGCGGCCGGGTTGGTTTGCGTCACCACCCCCTGACTGTCCAGCACCACCACGCCGGCCGGCAAGGCGTTCAGCAAGGTGGAGAGCCGGTCCGCCAGCTTCTCTTTTTCCTCCAGCTCCTGCTGACGCTGGCGCGACTCCTGGCTCAGTTCGCCGGAGAGCTGATTGACCCGGGATTCCAGCGTCCGGTAAGAGTCGGTGATTTGCTGGGACATCCGATTGAACAACTCAAGGGCGGAGTCCACGGCCTCGTCCCCCTGCTGAGGGAACAGCGCAGTCACCTTGTCGTTGGCATCCGCAGCGGCGTTGACCTTTCGGACGTCGGTTCCGATAACAGACTGGGCGTGACTCATAAACTCGCTCTCCTGACCGGTCGTGTGGCTGACCGTACCTTCGGATAATGGGTTTACGAGCGATTAAGCCAGCTCCATGCCAACTTAATATTTTCTTTATATTTCAGAGAGTAAAGTGAGGTGACGATGAAGGAATGACAAATTTACGTCGGTCGAAAAACGAGAACGGCGTCTCAGGTTACGAACCTTTGACGCCGCCGGCTGCCGACTCAGGATTCTTCCGATTCTTCCCGCAAGCCGTATTTGCGCACCTTTTCAACCAGTGTGGTTCTGCGGATACGCAGCTTTTCGGCCGCCCGGGCGACCACGCCCCCGGCTTCATCGAGGGCCTGCTGGATCAGCTGTTTTTCGAGATTGGACAGGTAGTCCTTGAGGTCGATGCCGTTGACCGGCAGCAGCGCCGGCGCATCGAGACCGACCAGACCTGGCACGCCGGAGGGCATGCCCGAATCCTCAACCGGGCGGTTTTCATCGTAATCGTCGACATAACGGAACTTCTTGGGCAGCTCCTGAACACCGATCACCCCGTACGGGTGCATGATCGCCAGCCGCTCCACCAGGTTCGCCAGTTCACGAACGTTGCCCGGCCAGTCGTGGCGACACAGGCTCATGATCGCCGCCGAGTTCATCCGCAGCGAGCCCCGCTTTTCTTTCTCCATGCGGGAAATGAGTTCGTTGATCAGCAGCGGAATGTCTTCCACCCGCTCCCGCAGCGCCGGCATTTCGATCGGGAAGACGTTAAGGCGGTAGTAGAGGTCTTCCCGGAACTGTCCGGCCTCAATCATCTCTTCGAGATTCTTGTGGGTGGCCGCGATGATCCGGACATTGGCGGTCTGAGTCCGGTTGCTGCCGACCCGCTCGAAGGTACGCTCCTGCAGTACCCGGAGAATCTTGACCTGCATGTTCAGGGGCATGTCGCCGATTTCGTCCAGGAACAGGGTGCCGCCTTCGGCCATTTCGAAGCGCCCTACCCGGGCCGTGATGGCGCCTGTGAAGGCGCCCTTCTCATGACCAAACAATTCGCTTTCCAGCAACTCGGCCGGAATCGCACCGCAGTTGACCGGCACAAACGGCTTGTCCCGACGCGGCGAATGGTAATGCAGGTTTCTGGCCACCACTTCCTTGCCGGTGCCGGATTCGCCGGTGATCAGGACGCTCACGTCCTTGTCGGCAACCTGTTCCATCAACTGACGGACCTGCTGCACTTTCCGACTGGTGCCGACCAGGCTGCGGAACAGTTGAAGACCACGCTGCTGACCCCGCTCCCGGCTGCGGTCGAACTGATCCCGGTAGATCTGCGCCCGGTAAAGCGAATCGACAAACTTGGTGTAGTTCAGCGGCCATTCCATGCGGGCAATGATTCGGGCCGCATCCTCATCGGGTAACCCTTTCAGCTCCGGATCGCCCACCAACAGAATGGGAACCCCCTTCACCGCCTTGCAGACCCGGGTGACCGCCGGCATGGCGCCATCGTCTTCGCCATTGACAACGGCAACCGAAATGTCCGCCAGACGTTCTTCATCACCACTGTCGAGAAGCGCCAACGCTTCGTCACCGGCCAGCACCTGCTCTTCACCGATAAACTCGAGAATGGTCGCAATATCGCGACACCTGGCTTCATCCTCGCTCAGCACCAGCACTTTGTTGTTTTTGGCCATTCACAGGAATCTCTTGAAGGATTTGTGCGGTATTTAAGACTGTCGGGATTAAAGAGTCAATTTTATGACGCTATTTCGGCCGATTTGAAGAAACATTCTGGTAGACCTTGGCGGCGCTTCGGTTGCGGGTAACCCCTTTCAGGGCCTGCTCAGCCTCCGCACGGGCCTGGGTGGCCTGACGATTGGCCACGTCAACGAACTGCTGCAGCTCTTCCAGCCGGGTCCGGACCGGCTCGGCCTCAACCTCGCCCGCCTCCAGCGCCGCCATCAACGGCTCAACCGCCGGGCGCACACGTTCATTCAACCGGGACAGCTGGCGCCAATCCTGGTCTGCCAGGGCTTGTCCCAGCTCCGTCAGAAGCTTGTCGAGGTGATCGAAATGGGATTGCAGATCTGCCATAACACGCGCTCCATGAATACCAA
>JBPEXU010000467.1:0-14824 GCA_052031225.1 Marinobacter sp.
CCTATGGAGCACTGAAGATGGGGCTGATTGGCGATGTCGCCGAAGCCGCAAACCGGCAGCACACGCCCAAAGTCGCCTTCGTTGCAAAGCCGAGGGACTATGTGTCGTCCAGTGGAAAAACGATCCAGGCCGGCGATATCGATGTTCTGGTGCGCGCGCTGTCGATGGGCAAACTGCATCACGCCATGATGGGCACGGCCGCGGTCGCGATTGCAACCGCATCGGCGGTTCCGGGCACTCTGGTAAACCTGGCGGCAGGCGGCGGCGATCGCACCCACGTCACTTTCGGTCATCCGTCCGGTACGTTGCGGGTGGGCGCGGAAGCCAAGCTGGTGAACGGTCAATGGACCGCGACCAAGGCGATCATGAGCCGAAGCGCCCGGGTATTGATGGAAGGCTGGGTCAGGGTACCTGCCGACGCCTTCTGACGGCTCGAACTGCCAGCGCACGACTAACCCCGGAGGTACGGTGCCCTGATCGAAAGGGCGCGGTCCCGGGGTTTTTCGCACTACTGCTGGTCTTGGGGTAGCTAGGGCGCCCGAGCAATGGCTATTTTTTTCGGCCCGGGGAAAGGGGTTTTACATTGTCTGCCGGCGGGTACGCATCCTGAGCGGCATCCCGGTCGTCCGGGAATGCGCGGGCAAGGCGGGTATCGATGCGTTCCAGCGCATCGGCAATTCGTGACAAAGCAGCGGCGGCGCCCGCCAGATCTTTCGGCAGAGCCGGCTCAGGCTTGTCCTTTTCCGCACTCTTTTTTCCGCGGGGGCGCCGGACGTTTTCGGAAGGCAGAGTCTCGCCAAGCAAGTCCTTTCGAATCGACTTGAGATCGTGTGGATCGATGAATGGGCGGTCTTCGGCGTACGCGCACATCATCATGCCGTCACACAGCTTGTTGATCAGTCTGGGGATGCCTTTGCTGAGTTTGTGGATCTCTCTGACCGTGCCTTCATCGAACAGCTTGTTGCCGCCGTGGCCCGATACCAAAAGCCGGTAATCAATGTATTCGGAAGTTTCCGCCAGTGACAGGCCTTCGAGGTGAAAGAACAGCTTTACCCGCTGACACAGCTGCGGAATCGCTGACACCGCGTCCTTCAGCTCTGGCTGGCCAAGCAGGATAACGCGCATCGACGGCCCACCCATGCTTTCCATCCCGGTCAGCATCCGTATGTCCTCGAGATTTTCACGGGTCAGATTCTGGGCTTCGTCAATGGTTAGCACCACCGGAGTGCCGGCGGACGCCATGCGCTCCAGATACTCGGTGATCTGAAACAGCATGGCAACTTTGCTGTCGTCCTCAACTTTTAGTCCCGCCTTGCGGAGAATGATGCCAAAGAGGTCTTTGGACTCGAGGTTGGTGTAGGAAATGTTGAGAAGTTTCAGATCCCCTTCAAGGCTTCGGATTGTCTTTTTTAGCAAGGTTGTTTTTCCGGAGCCGATTTCCCCGCTGATAACCACAAACCCTTCGGAACTCCAGATCGCCGATGACATGTACACATAAGCCCGCGAATGTTGCTGGCTCATATAAATAAAGTCGTCCTCCGGCGTAATTCGGAATGGATGTCGATGAAGGCCGAAGAAATCCAGGTACATGGTTACATCCTGTTGAAGCGTCACGCCGGGTTGGCGATTTGGGTGGCGGTCAGGTGTGTTTTTTCGGGTTCGTAAGCATTATAGCTGTCGGTCACGGTACCGAAACGAAAATCCTGAAGCAGCCGTTCCAGCCGTTCGTAGCATTTATCCAGATTGGTGTAGTGTCGGAACCGCGAGAACCAGCTTGCCTCATTATACCGGGGTTGTTCCGGATCGATTTCCCAGGGATGCAGGTAAAACATCTGGGGTCTGGATTCGTTTTCCGATGCCTGTTTGAACAGGTACCGGAACAGCGGGTAGGGGAACTGGCGGAAATAGCCGCCGCCGGCCGCTGGTACCGAAAGGCCCAGAATCCGTGCGGTGGTTAGCGGGAACTCCCGCAGCACGCTGCCTCCCGGGGTTTCGATCGTATAGGGAGTACGGGGCGACTGGGGAATGCCGTAGTTGTCATGCCGGATCGGGAAGATGCTGGAGTCCCAGGTAAAGCCGCATTCCGTGAGTATATCGAGAGCCCACAGGGACGAGCGGGTGATGGAGTAGCTGGCGGCCCGGTAGCCAAGGACAGGTTTGCCAGTAATGTCTTCCAGCAGTTGCTTGGAGCGTAACGTTTCCTGCCGGAATACCTCCGGTGACTGGTTGTAGATCAGTTGATGGCTGTAACCGTGGGAAGCGATTTCATGACCGGAGTCTGCAATACGCCGGACGAGCGCTGGAAACCTTTCGGCCACCCAGCCGAGAACGAAAAAAGTGGCGCGGATATTGTGCACGTCAAAAAGGTGCAGGAGCCTTCCGGTATTGACCTGAACGCGGGACGGCAGCGAGTCCCATTGATCCGGACGGATTACCTGGGAGAGCGCGGCGACGTGGAAATAATCTTCGACGTCGATGCTCATGGCATGCAGGGGGCGCATCTCAGAAGATCCTTTTTCCGAAGTGTTGGGCGGCCCCTGAACGGACATTTGGTCTGGCATGGGTACTCCTTCCCAGCTTGAGCCATCATCAGATTGTCCCCCAGCGCTGAGACAAAAACAATTACTCATGGAGCAATAAATGTTGCGCAACGGCAAAACAGTGTAAAACTACGTTACAAAACGATACAATCGGGTTGTGTTTGCAGGATGCTCCGCGCACAATTGAATAAAAAGGAACCGACTGCATAGGGTGTACGCCGTCGGGAAAACTGATGTTGGTCTGTCGCTGATTGTCAAACAGACGACAAGGAAGTTCGGCGTGTCGTACATACGTTTCCGAAAGCACTACCTGCACATTCCCTTTCTGGTACTGGGTGTACTCGAATTTGCGGTTCTGTTCGGCATTTTTGTTCTGCTTGCTGTTTTTCTCACTCAACTCGGTCTTGAGCATTCCCCGGCACACACGAACCTTGTTGCTGCACTGTTGTTTGCTTTGACGCTGAGCTGCGGAACCCTCGCCATGGGAGGCTATCTCTATCTGGCCCGGGAAAGTCTGTCTTCGCTGTTTTTCCGAACCTTGGTGGCCTACTGTTTTGTGGGCGGAATCGGCCTGACACTGGTCTACTTGGTCATGCCAGAGGCGGACCCGGGCAGCACCAATCTGCTCTGGGCAGTCTTGCTGGCTTCGGCAATGGTGATCCTGCTGCGAATGGTGTTTCTTCGGATCGTGGATTCCGAACAACTGGTGCGCCGGGTGGTGATTCTCGGTTCAGGAGAGTTCGCCGCCTGCCTGCTGCAGGAATATGAGCGCAGCATGCAAGCCCTGGGCATACGGGTGATCGGTTGTATCGCCGACAGTAAGGAAGCAGTTGTGGCCAGGGACAAGGTTTTGCCAACTCCTTACGACTTCTATCAGTTTTGTCGTCAGAACAAGGTTTCGGAAATCGTGGTGGCGCAGCAGGAGCGACGGCGTTCCGAGGGTGGCTGGTTGCCGGTGCCGGACCTGATGGAGTGTAAATTGCGTGGCATTGCCGTCACCAGTGCCCTCGATTTCTACGAGCGGGAACTGAAAAAAGCCAAGCTCGATCTGGTTCACCCCTCGTGGATTGTCTTTTCCGAGGGTTTTAAAGCGTCGCGAAGCCGGGATGTGTCGAAGCGCCTGGTGGATCTTCTGCTGAGCCTTGCGCTCCTTGTCGTCATGTTGCCGTTTATCGTTGTCACTGCGATTGCGGTCTTTCTCGAAACGGGGCGGCCCGTGCTCTACAGCCAGACCCGCGTCGGTATGTTGGGTAAGGAATTTCGAATCTACAAATTCCGAAGTATGAGACAGGATGCGGAAAAGGATGGCAAAGCCCGCTGGGCCTCGGCGAACGATGACCGAGTGACTCGGGTCGGTGCGTTCATCCGCAATACCCGTCTGGATGAGTTGCCGCAGATCTACAACGTCATCAAGGGCGAAATGAGCATTGTCGGCCCGCGGCCCGAGCGCCCGGAATTTGTGTCGGAACTCCGGGAAAAAGTCCCGTTTTATGACACCCGTCATTATGTCAAACCTGGCCTGATGGGCTGGGCTCAACTTAAATATCCTTATGGCGCCTCGGTAGAAGATGCCAGAGGCAAGCTCGAATACGACCTTTACTATTCGAAAAACCACAGCCTGATGATGGATTTTCTGATCATGATTCAGACCGTCGAGGTGGTGTTGCTTGGGAAGGGCGTACGCTAGTGGATAACAACAAAACAGCGGTTCGGAGGTCTGATATGGGAATGCTGGCGCGTTTGTGGGGCTTGATGGTGGTCCTGGCGTTAGGACTGATTGCGGGTTGCTCGGGTCTACCGTCGTCGAAAGATATGCCGACGGCCCTGGATTCTGATACCGAGCCCTACCTGATCGGAGTGGGGGACACCATTGCCGTGCACGTGTGGCGTAACCCAGAGCTGACCCAAGACATTGTGGTCCGCCCCGACGGTTATATCTCCATGCCTCTGATGGGGGACGTAGAGGCCAAGGGTAAAGAACCTGAGCAGCTAGCATCGGAAATCAGCGCTGCGTTGGGGGAATATATCCGAACTCCAGAGGTGACGGTCATGGTAACCAATCCAGTGAGCAAGGAGTACCGCCATAGGGTACGTATCACTGGGCAGGTTGCTGCGCCTCAATCCGTTGCCTATTTGCCTGGTATGACGGTGCTTGATCTGGTTCTGTTGGCGGGTGGCGTGACGGATTTCGCTGCCGACAGCCGGGCTGTTTTGGTTCGCGAAATTGACGGCGAATACAAGAGCTATCGGCTGGATCTGGACGCTATTTTGACCGAGGGTGACATGTCGACGAATCACCTCCTGCAGCCAGGTGATGTTATCAGCGTGCCCAGAAAGCAGTTATTCCGTGGTGAACTCTGATGGATCTTCAGTTACTTCTTGAGACGCTTCGGGCGGTAAAGCTAGAGCTGTTCCGGAGACGGCTGACGGCGGCGATCATCTTCATGAGTGTGACGGCCGCTGTCCTGTTCATTGGCTACGTAACGCCAAAGTACTATACGTCTCAGGCGGTGCTTTACGCAGATCAATCGAACATTCTGCAACCGCTTCTGCGGGGGCAGGCTGAGGTCACGCAGATCGATCGCATTAACGAAGCCCGTGAGTTGATCCAGAGTCGGTCGTTCCTAGAACAGGTCGCTATGGATACCGGGATCATTTCCGGGGTGGACTCGGATCAGGCTCGAAACAGCGCTATTTCGTCGTTACGCAAGACGGTCAAACTGCGGGTCTCGAACCGTCATTTCCTTGAACTCCGGTATACCAGTCGTGATCCGGATCAGTCGTTTCAGGTGCTGAGTGCGGTTCTGAACCGATTCGTAGAGCGCACCGTGCGCAAAAAACGCTCTGAAAGCCAGGGCGCGTTCGAGTTTATCGACTCTCAGGTCAAGTCCTACCAGCGGCAGCTTGAAGAGGCCGAGCACCGGCTCAAAGAATTCAAGGCCAGCAATCAGGACGGTACCGAAGGAAATGTCCGGGCACGGATTGAGACCCTGCGGGCTGATATCGAGAATCTAAAGCTTGAAATACAGCAGACCCAATCGGAAATCCGGCTGACCCGCAACCAGTTGGCCAAAGAAGAGCCGGTCCGGCGAATTGTTGTCGATCCCGGCAAGTCATCGGCTGAGCGTCGCCTTGCGGCGCTTTACCAGGAGCTGGATTCCCTTCTTCTCAAGTACCACGACAAACATCCTGATGTTGTCAGTGTTAAGAATCAGATCATTGATCTGAGAAGTCAGATTGAGAACGAAAGCGACGATGACAGGGATGGTGCTGTCACAGAGGTATTGGAGAATCCTGTATACGAAAACCTGAAACTTCAGCTTGCCGACAGCACCACCCGTCTTGCGGTTCAGAAAAACCGTCTCGCGTCTCTTGAGCGCCTTCTGGAAGAGGCTTTTGCCAGGGCCGAGCGGGTCGCCGTTAATCAGGCAGAACTTTCAGAATTGACCCGGGACTACGATGTTACCCGAGAAGTATACGAAGATATGCTTCAGCGCCGAGAACGTGCGCGACTCTCAATGACCCTGGATATCCAGGGCGAAGGCGTGAGTTACAAAATCCAGGAACCGGCTTCGTATCCGACCCATTGGGACGGTCTCCAGCTAGTTCATATTGGGTTGGCCGGGCCCTTCCTCGGCAGCGCCACGGTTCTCGGGTTGCTGGTATTGCTGGTGATGTTTGACCAACGCATCCGATCACCGCGTTCCCTGCACCTTGCACTGCCCGAATCGATTCCCGTACTGACGTCTATTCCACACTACCGGAGTACATGGAAAGAACGGTTGTGGCGAAAGGATGTCCTGCTCATTCTCTTCATGCTCACGGTGTTTATGATCGGATACCTGTCGGTTCTGGTGTTCAGTGTTATGGGGGTTTCGCCTGAACAGGTGATCGACAAGATCGGTTCGATCCTGGGTGCTGAGGGATAGACATGGACAACAACAAGCTCTACAACGCGCTTTTGAAAAGCCAGGATGAACAAAAGCGCCGGGCACTGGAAAAAGGTGAGGCCAGAGCCGAGGACGGTTTTCGCAAGGAACGCCCTTTTGCCGGTGCCGACCGCAGTCGCCCGAACTGGGTCCAGATAGAGACCCGAGATGATGATCATGCCCCGACAGTGTATGACTCATCGGTATCCCTGGGATTGATCGCAAATCCTAAACCGCTCACCCGAGAGCAGATGCGTCAGCGAAAGATCATCTACCCGGGCATGGCCGATAAGGACGTAATGGATGCGTATCGGGAGTTGAGGATTCAGCTCAGGAAACGGGCAGGGGAATCGGTTTTTTCGGTATTGATCAGCACTCTGGGCAACGAAAACAGTTCTCTGTTGACGGCTTTCAACCTGTCTGTGGCGTTGGCACTGGATTCTCATACCTCGGCACTGCTGGTTGATTGTGATCCCTACAATCGTGAACTGCAGTCTCTGGTGTCATCGGACCTTGAGTACGGAGTCACCGACTTCATTGCCGACGGTTCGCTCGATGTCAAAGACATTCTCTACCCGAGTGGCATCGATCGTCTGACCGTTATTCCGGCGGGTCATCAGGTGTCCTCCGCGGTTGAGCTTTTTGCGTCGGTTCGAATGCGGGAACTGATGTCTGAGCTGAAGAGCCGGTATCCGGATCGTTGTGTGATCGTGAATGCCCCGCCATTCCGAATGAGCACCGAGGCACGCATTCTGGAACGCTTCTGTGATCAGATTGTACTCAGTGTGCCATTCGGCGAGGTGAGCGCCGAAGTTGTATCAGATGCGGTCGAAAACCTGTCGTCCGAAAAATTCACCGGCCTGGTTTTTCAGGAGTGAGCCATGCGAGCAATCCCGGGTGTTTCCAGCCGCAGTCTCACAGGTTTGACGGTAGGCTTGGTGCTGGCGGGCACATCTTTTGCGCAGGGGTTGTCTGATAGCGTGACCTCGCTTAACGCGACGGGCACGGTTTTCTCCGCGCTCACTCACACCCGGATTGATGGCCGAGACTCGAATACCGAGCCGAGTCTTGGGCTGGCTGGCACCATTGGTGGAGACCTTCGCAGTGGTGCCAATACCTTGCAGCTTCAATATGGGGCGTTGATTGAGACAAGC
This sequence comes from Marinobacter sp., assembly GCA_052031225.1. Lineage (GTDB taxonomy): Bacteria > Pseudomonadota > Gammaproteobacteria > Pseudomonadales > Oleiphilaceae > Marinobacter. The sequence continues at coordinate 7,624 of JBPEXU010000467.1, forward strand.
CGGGAGTTGCCTACCGGCGATCAGACCGAGAACAGTTCGGTTCGTGGGGCCTCCCAGTTTCAGCACTACGACCCGGGCTCGACCTTCGATTTTAACGTGGGACACACCGTTGAATCGGTCCGGAACGATACCGGGTTTCTGGTTGATCCTACCGATTACGATACCCGCAATGAGGTAACGGCAGGTGGCGGTTTAAGGTTCTACCTGGGCGCATTGTCATATGCTCGTTTTTCGGTGCAGGCGGGGCAGAGTTTTGGCTCCCGAACACTGAATGACGAGAAATCGGCAACCGCAGCGGCAGAGCTGGTACGCAGGCTTGATGAACGCTCTGACGGCATGATCCGGGCCAGCCGGACCTGGTCCGAAGATACGTTGTACGATCTCGTTATAGATACTGCGCAACTTATCTATGAACGGCGGCTGGAATACGGCACGCTGAGGATGGGGGCTGGCAAGAGTAGAGCTGATACGGAATTCCCCAGTGGCTTCGAGGATTCGACCGACGCCGTTACCGGCTTTTTCGAGCGCACATGGACGGATGCCGAGTCTTTTACGTCCGTTTTGTATGAGCGGGAATTGACCGATAGTGCGACTGACCTGTCGACCGGTGGGACGCCATCGTTCGAGTTTCTTCAGGAAACCGTGAGAACGCGGAATTTGGTGGTTTCGGACTCGATTGAGGTGGTCCACAACACCCGTCGGCTTTGCGATATCTGTACCTTCGAGTTGGGATTAGGCGCAGCACTGCTTGATTCCCAGCTTATTGATCTGACGACCCACGAATACCGTGCGAGTGTGAGCCTGGGGTTGCAAGTGACTGGCCTGGAACGGCTCACAGCGGACTACAGCTGGCAAGCCGACGCCGGTGAAGACGGTGACGTGATCGTAGAGCAGCTCCACGAATTTACATTCGGTTGGAACCGGTTGCTGGCTGAGAATACAACGTTTGGTATCGAAGTGAGTCACTCCTTCTTGAACAGCCGACTGGACCGTCCGGATGAGGATCAAACCGTTCTGCGGCTTAACTTGACACACGGTTTTGCGCTGGCGGACATACGCTGATTCCGGGTGGTTAGAGAGACAGAGCCGATGTTCGAGAACAAGACGTCTATAAACCTTCCTGAGAATCTCAGGCCACAGCTTATCGTTGTCATCGATACGGAAGAAGAGTTTGACTGGAGTGCCGATCCAGACCGGGATGCCAACCAGGTCACCGCGATGGAGCACATAGAGCGGGCTCAGAGCATTTTCCGGGAATACGGCATCCGGCCCTGTTACGTTGTTGACTATCCGGTTGCGACTCAGCCTGAAGGGAACCAGTTGCTGAAGAAATACCTGCAGCAAGGACAATGTGAGATTGGGGTACATCTCCATCCTTGGGTGAATCCGCCTTACGAAGAGCACCTCAGCCGGGAAAACATGTACCCGGGAAACCTGCCCAGGGAACTGGAACTGGCAAAGTTAGCGACGTTACAAAAGGCCATAACAGGGGTATTCGGGGCACAGCCTGTGGCGTATAAGGCAGGTCGGTATGGGTTCGGTCCCAACACGGCGGAAATTCTCTCGGAACTCGGATTTGATATTGATTTATCCGTTTGCCCTCCATTAGATGCCCGTCATGATGGCGGACCCGACTACCGTGATTACGATGCAAGGCCGTTCTGGTTCGGACAACCAGAACGCCGGATTCTCGAGATACCCTGCACAGGCGCGTTTGTCGGATGGGCGGGGCGGATGTCACGGACAGTTTACGATTGGGCAAATGCCTTTCGGCAGTTCGGTGCTCACGGCCTTTTGTCCAGATTGAGAATGGTTGACCGCCTGATGCTCTCGCCCGAGGGGTATTCCACACCAGAACATATTCGTTTGACCCGAGCCTTGCTGAGCGCTGGCGTAAGAACTTTCACCTGGAGCTTCCACAGTCCCTCTCTGGTTCCTGGTCACACCACCTATGTGCAGTCGCAACGTGATCTGAATGAGTTTCTTGACCGGTTCAGACGCTATTTCGATTTCTTCTTTCAGGACCTGAACGGCGAAGCGTCTTCGCCCACCCAGATCCGTACGCTAATGGAGAGCATGACATGAGGGTGCTTGGAATTTCGCCCCTGGACAAGGATTCGACCGTATCGATCGTTGAGGACGGTCAGGTCCTGTTCGCCGCTGGGGAAGAGCGGTTTTCTCGAATCAAACAGCAATCAGGGTTTCCGAAGCTGGCGCTGGAGGCAGGTTTGGCGTACACCGGACTGTCTCTCGGTGATATTGACCAAGTTGTGTACCCCTTCCTGACCTGGCAAAACGAGCAGAAGCTTTTCACCGCAAACCTTGAGTCGGAAAAAGCGTTCATTAAGTCGTTCCAGCCAACCGATCTGGCGCCCCAGATCAAAGAGGCTCTCTCTCGGGTGCCGGACCGTAATACACCGATCCACGGGCTTGATCATCCAAACGCTTTGATGGAAAAGGGCCTGTTACACAGTTCCTATTACAGTATGGCCGGTGCCCAGAAGCTGGCGTCAAACGCGGCGGCGCTCAAAGCGTCACGGCAATGGGGCGAGGCGGCGACCAAATCGTTTCAGCACTGGGAGAACGAGCTCAATGAGGGACTTGCGTCGTTCGGCTGGCGCACTCCGGTAAAGCGGATGGAGCACCATCAGACCCACGCGGCAAACAGTTATCTATGCAGTGGTTTTGAACGGGCGCTGTGCGTCACTCTGGATGGTTATGGTTCCGGGCTGGCGGGATCCGTCAGTGAAGCCCGCGACGGCAAACTTCGCCGTTTGCATGGGCTCGCGTTCCCGAACTCTCTGGGTACGCTCTACGAACACGTCACCTCGAGCCTTGGCTTCAAGCCGAGTCGTCACGAGGGCAAAATTGTCGGGTTGGCGTCGTACGGTGATCCATCGCTTCTGGGCGATATCCTGCTATCTAGGATCGATCAGGTGCCGGGAGATTTCCGAATTTATGAGGCGAACAATGTCTATTTTTCCCGGTATTTGGCCTCAAAGTTTCCGAAAATCGACGTTGCTGCGGCATACCAGTACGTACTTGAGGTGGTAGCTACCAACTACATTCGATATTGGGTTGAGAAGACCGGTATCGACACCATTGTGCTGTCTGGAGGTGTTACGGCCAATGTGAAGCTCAATCAGCGTATTTTTGAGATTGAGGGCGTCAATCACCTCTTTGTCTATCCGAATATGGGGGATGGCGGATGCGGAACCGGTGCGGCGCTCTATCAAAGCTGGCCTGGCGGTGTTCGCCCTTCTATCAGTAACGCCTACTTTGGGCCTGACTACTCGGACCAGGAAATTTTGAGTGCGCTCGATGCCGAAAATCTCGAGTATCAACGGCCGAACAACCTTGCGGCGCAGGTCGCACAGCTCATACACGAAGGCCAGGTCGTCGCAAGATTCGACGGTCGCATGGAGTATGGCCCGCGGGCGCTGGGAAATCGTTCCATTCTGTATCACGCCAGAGAACCCGAGGTAAACCAGTGGCTGAACAAGCGACTGGGGCGCACGGAATTCATGCCGTTTGCCCCGGTCACGCTCTATGAGGCACGAGAGAAGTGTTACCACAACATTCGTGGTGCCGAGCATGCTGCCGAATTTATGACCATCACCTTCGATTGCACGGATTTCATGAAAGCCAGTTGCCCGGCTGCCGTTCACGTTGATGGCACCGCCCGCCCCCAGTTAATCCGGCGGGAAGTCAATCCAGGTTATTACGACATCCTGAAGGAATACGAAAAACTCAGCGGCATACCGAGTCTTATCAATACCAGCTTTAATATGCATGAAGAACCGATAGTGAACACGCCGGCCGATGCGGTTAGAGCCTTTTTGCAAGGGACGTTGGATTACCTCGCGATTGGTCCATTCCTCGTCAAACATCCGAAACCGGTGCACTGACCGGCATACTCTGGCAAGGAATGCATTATGTCAGCACGAACGCTGAGGGTGACCTGGGAGCCAGTCCAGAACCCACTATCGATTCGCCAGGATTGGCTTGACCTGGAAGTGCGCGCGAGGACGACGGTGTTCCTTTCCTGGCAGTGGTTGGGGCATTGGCTTCATGTGTACCAACCCAACGCCCACCTGCTGCGGGTGACGGACGATACTCGTATTGTCGGCCTGGGGCTGGTTGTTGAGACCGAGGAGCGCCGGCATGGCGTATTGCGTTCTCGGTGCCTGAGGTTGCATCAGACTGGCGAGAAGCTGTTGGATCAGATCTGGATCGAATACAACGGGTTCCTCGCCGAGTCTGGGATGGAGCAAGAGGTGGCGCAGGCTTGTCTTGGCTTTCTTTGCTCCGAGCTGAGAGAGTGGGACGAGTTCATTGTTGGCGCGATTGCTGACGATGACGCCGAGCGCTTTGTGCACTTTACCGGGCTTCAGAAGCACGTTCGATGGGAGGCGCCCTGTTATGGTGTGGACCTCCGGGCTCTGCGGCAGTCCGGTCAGCATTACCTGTCCACGTTGTCGAGAAACACTCGCTATCAGATAAACCGTTCGCATCGGCTGTACTCCGAGCGTGGAGAGGTTCGGCTGGTGCGACCGGACTCGGTTGAGGATGCGCTGGCGGTGTTCGACAGAATTGGACCAAGACACTTGGAGCGTTGGGGCAGTGGGCCAGACCAGAGCGGTTTTGCCAACCCGGATTTTGTTCGGTTTCACCGAGAGTTAATCCGGGATCAGTGGCCAAATGGTGGTGTCGATTTGGTGTGTGTGATGGCCGGTAGTGAGGAAATCGCGGCTTTCTACAACCTGCTTTATGACAAGCAGGTGTATTTCTACCTCGGCGGCATGCTTGTCGAGCAGGACAATCGATTCAAGCCCGGACTACTGGGGCACAGCCTGTGCATCGAAGACTACCGCCATCACGGCTTTAATTACTATGACTTCATGGGTGGCAACGAGCGTTACAAAATGAACCTCGGCCATCTGCACCGCCATTTGGTACAGGTCGCTCTCCAGCGTGATCGGTTCAAGCTGAAACTGGAAGGCGCCGCCAGACGAGCGCGCCGGCGGCTTTTGGGAATGGAGAGCACAAGCTATGGACGCTGAACTGGACACCCAGGCTTCCCGGTTATCGGTTTTCCCCCTTGACCATTACGACCAATATGTAAGCCGTCATCCGGAGGCAACTCCTTACCATGCCAGTGCCTGGTTGCTCGCCACTGAAAAGGCGTATGGCCATCTGGTCTGGGTGGTCTCGGTGCAGAAGCACGGCCAGCTGCGGGGTGTTCTGCCGCTGGTTGAAGTGCGCCGGCCTTGGGGTAGCGGCAAACTGGTTTCTTTGCCTTTTTGTGATCTCGCCGGCCCATTGGCAGACGAAACCAGCATCGAAGAAACGCTTCGGAATGCGGCGGTTGAGCTGGCTCGGACCAATGGCCTCGCTGGGGTTGATATCCGTTCCGGCGGTGTCGCGCTTGAGGTTGCTGACGTTGGTGACAAGGACCAGGCACCGAAAGTAAGAATGCTGATGCCTTTACCAAACAGCGCTGAGGCGCTGTTTGGTACTTTCAAGCCGAAACTCCGAAGCCAGATCCGGAAGGCGGAGAAAAACGGTCTCACGGCAGAAGTCCGATCCGATAGCTCTGCACTCGACGATTTCTACCAAGTGTTTTCTTCCAATATGAGACGTCTTGGCTCACCTGTTCACAGTCGCCTGTGGTTTGAACAGTTGTCGCATCAATTCCGGGAAAGAATGTTGATAGGAATCGTCTATTTGAGGGAGTGTCCGGTTGGCGCTGGTATTGTCCTCATACAGGGGAAAGAAGCCTGCATTCCGTGGGCATCGACCGTCGAACAGTACAACCGTTTGGCGCCAAACATGTTGCTGTACTGGACGCTCCTGGCCCGCGCCTGCGAGGAGGGCTGTCAAAGGTTTGATTTTGGGCGTTCAACGCTTGGTGAAGGCACGTTTCGTTTCAAAAAACAGTGGGGTGCCAGGCCCCACGAACTGATCTGGAGCCATTGGCAGGTGGGGCCAGACGACCAGGCTCCAACAGGTGACCACGGGTTGGCGTACCCCACGGCGGTATCTCGTCTTCGTCCGATGGTTGAGGTTCTCTGGAGTAAGTTGCCGCTTGCGTTTGCAAATTGGCTCGGTCCGAAATTGAGGCGGTACATTACCTTATGAGTCTGGTTCTCGCATTCACCGTTTTGTGCTTTCTGATGCCCGTATATGTGTATGTGGGATACCCTGTCTTGCTCTGGTTGGCGGCCAATTTCAGACGTCCTCCCGAAGTGAAGCGTCTTGATGATCACCATGCGCCGACCGTAACCCTGATTATTTCTTGCTACAACGAAGCAACGGTTATCCGCGAGAAACTGGAAAACAGCCTGGCATTGGATTATCCAGCCGGCCGGCTACGCATCCTGGTCGTGTCGGATGGCTCTGATGATGGGACTGACGACATCGTTCGGGAGTATCAGACGCGGGGTGTAACCCTGCTTCGTCAGGAAGGGCGATTGGGTAAGACTATGGGGCTTAACCTTGCCATGGAGCATGTTGAGTCCGACATTACGGTGTTCAGCGACGCCAACGCGGTATACGCATCTGATGCCATCCGTCGACTCGTTGAAGGCTTTGGGTCTCCCAAGGTTGGTTATGTCGTCGGTGCAGCCCTATATACCGACTCCAATGCTGGGGCGAGCGCACGGAACGAAGGGCTCTACTGGCGCTACGAACTGGCGATCAAACGTATGGAGTCCACAGTCTCTTCCGTGGTGGGCGGAGACGGCGCGATCTATGCCATCCGTTCGCAACTATGGGAGCCTCTGGATCAGCGGGATATCAACGATTTTGTGAACCCCCTCCAACTCGTTGCCAAAGGCTATCGCGGTGTGTTTCGTCCGGAGGCCCGATGCTTTGAGGAAACGGCAGGCGATTTCGAAAGAGAAGTGGCGCGAAAAGAGCGTATCGTTAACCGCAGTATCCGTGGCCTTTTCCGGGTCAGGCAAGTGATGAACCCGCTCAAGACCGGAGCATTTGCCTGGCAGGTGATATCACACAAGTTGTTGCGGTGGCTGATTCCCGGTTTTCTCATGGTAGGGGTGGTGGGAAGTTTACTGTTGTCTCTAGCCGGATATGGCGTGTTTCAGTTGTTGACGTTGGCTGCGATGACGGTGCTTGGATTGGCGTACCTCGGCCACAGCGCCCGGGACAAGAACCGGTTACCCTTCTGGATGTCATTTCC
>JBPEXU010000468.1:0-2017 GCA_052031225.1 Marinobacter sp.
ACCGGGAAAATCGCCAGGCCAGCCAGCAGCGCAACCACGGTATCCATGGCGGCGACACTGATGGCGGTTCGGGCGATGGAAACATCACGCCCCAGATACGAACCGTAGGCCATCATGATGGCCATCCCCAGGCTCAGGGTGAAGAAGGCATGGCCCAGCGCCACCAGCACCCCGTCCATGGTCAGAGCGCTGAAATCGGGCCGGAACAGGAAGCTGACCGCCTCACCAAAATGGCCGGTGGTGGTGGCGTAGCCGACCGCCACCAGCAGCAGCAGGAACAGCGCCGGCATCAGGATGGTGACCGCCCGCTCCAGGCCGCCTTTGAGACCGCGGGATACCACCAGCACCACCAGCGCCATGAAGATCGTGTGCCATATCAGCAGCTGGCCCGGGCTGGCCAACAGGCCACCGAACAGCTCACCAACCGACTCGGGCGTGCCACCGGTAAAATCACCGGCCGCGGCATGGCCAATGTAGGAGGTGGCCCAGCCGCCAATCACCGAATAGAACGACAGAATGATAAAGGCCGCGAGCATGCCGATGATGGCGGAGATGCGCCAGACCGGCGACGCCAGGTTCCGTTCGGCCACCAACCGGAAACTGGTGATCGGGTTATGGCGACCGTTACGGCCGATAAACACCTCGGCCATCATGATCGGAATACCAATGATGGCGATACACAGCAAGTACACCAATACAAAGGCGCCGCCACCGTTTTCCCCGGTTACGTATGGGAATTTCCAGACGTTACCGAGGCCGACGGCAGAGCCGGTGGCCGCCAGGACAAACGCCAGACGTGATGACCAGAGGCCGCGGGCAGCCCCGTCAGGGTTACCGGACACCGAGTTGGACTGAGTCATGTTGAGTTCCTGTGCTTTTGGCTAAGGAAGTTGAGAAGTGAGGTGGTGCCACGGGCGCAGCCCGGGCGAACGGAGCCGGATTGTGCCACTGGCGTCCGGCAGATGCCAGTGGCGGGCGTTAGCCCTTGGTCGGGGACTGACTTTTACTGACAAATCGGGAGACCAAGTCTTTCAGCCCCCGGGACATCCGGCTCAGTTGATCACTGCTCTGTTTACCCGCCTCGGCCTGGCCGGTGCTGTCATCCGCCAGCTCGGCGATGTGCACCACCTGCTGATTGATTTCTTCCGCCACCTGACTTTGCTGTTCGAACGCCGCCGACATGGTGATCAGGGTGCCGGAAATGTCCTGGATCGAGCGGACAATCTCTTCCAGCGCGCGTTCGGCGTCCCGGACCCGGCCAAGCCCCTGCCGTGCCATGTCGCCCCCGGCCCGGGTCGCGTCCACGGCCGTGGCCACCTGGCGACTGAAGCCATCGATCACCTCCTGGATGCGTACCGTCGATTCCCGGGTGCGCTGGGCCAGGGAGCGGACCTCATCCGCCACCACCGCAAAGCCCCGGCCCTGTTCGCCCGCCCGGGCCGCTTCAATCGCGGCATTCAGCGCCAGCAGGTTGGTCTGCTCGGCAATGTCCGAAATCAGACTGGCGGTTTCACCAATGCTGTCGGTCGACTGGCCGAGCTGCTCAATGGCGCTGCCAACATCCGCAACGTGCTGCACCAGCTGTTCGATCGACTGCAGCGCCTCGCGGCTGCGCTTGCTGCCTTCGGTGGCGGACTGGTTGGCGTCTTCGGCCGACCGGGCATTGGCGGACGCCGACTCGGTCACTTCCTGGATGGAGGCGGTCATTTCGTTGATGGCCGAGGCAATCTGCTCGGTCTCGGCACGCTGACGGGCGATGGCTTCGGCCCCGGTTTCGATCGATTTCAGGTTTTCCCGGGCATGGCGCAACAGGTATTCCGACTGATCCTCGATCCGGGCCAGCGCGGTCCGAATTCTGGCCTCTTCGCTCCGTAACACCATCGCCACTTGCGCGAACAGCCCGGCTTCGTCGCTGTAGGTTCGGGCCACTACCGGATCTTTGAAGGCATCCGGTCGCATCGTCAGCAACGCCCGAAGACGCCCGCCAAGTTGGCCATACATCAGCCCGCCGGCCACC
>JBPEXU010000469.1:0-6827 GCA_052031225.1 Marinobacter sp.
GGCGAAGACCTGTCTCTGGATGAAGAGCTGGGCCTGGAAGACACCCTGGCCGAGGATGAGGTGCTTAGCGAAGAGACGGGGCCCGAACACGAGGTGGCTGCTGAGGAGTCGGTGATCGAGGAACTTGAGTCGCCTGACGAGTCTGAGGATTCCGCAGGCGAGGGTGCTGCCGAAGAGGCGGATGACTTCGTGCCGGTGGCCTCAGAAAAAGTTGGTGATGAAGCGGCGAAATCGGCCGTACCCGACATCGATGAGAGCGAGTTGGGCGATGATGACGACTTCGATTTCCTGGCTGGCACCGATGAGGCGGCGACCAAACTGGATCTCGCCCGCGCCTACATCGAGATGGGGGACAGTGAGGGGGCCCGCGATATCCTCGAAGAAGTGGCGCTCGAAGGTAACGACGAGCAGAAAGCAGAAGCGCAGGAGCTTCTTAAAAATCTGTCCTGATTCGCTATAATCGTCGATCAGGATCGTAAGCGCCGGCACCGGAGCCATCCGGGCGCCGGCGCTTTATTTTTGGGCGATATTGTGTTGGATCGATCTTTTGTTTCTTGAATCCCAACCGTTAACCACGGACAACGCCATCGGTGACGGTCGTGTCGTGCTGGCGTTCGAATACGACGGACGGCGTTTTCATGGCTGGCAACAGCAGAAAACCGCAGTTCGTTCAGTTGAAGGCGAGCTGTCGGCGGCGGTCGCGAAAGTTGCGGACCACCCGGTGGAGCTTGTTTGTGCCGGCCGGACAGACGCCGGTGTGCACGCCAGTTACCAAATCGTGCATTTCGAAACCACCGCCATCCGTACTCGACGGTCCTGGGTTATGGGCATAAACACCGCACTGCCCGGGGATATTGCGGTGCATTGGGCCGGCCAGGGAACCGGCGATTTCCACGCCCGTTTCTCCGCGCTCTATCGTCGTTACCGCTATGTCCTTTACAACCACCCGGTACGGCCCGGAATAATGAAGGGTCAGGTTAGCTGGCACTTCCGGCCTTTGGACGCGGCCCGGATGCATGAAGCAGCCCAGGCGCTGGTCGGTGAGCATGATTTCAGCGCGTTCCGGGCCGCAGGTTGTCAATCCAGAACACCGGTTCGCTTTCTTGAACGTATATCCGTCACCAGAAAGGGCAGTTTTGTGGTGATCGATGTCCAGGCCAATGCGTTTTTGCACCACATGGTCCGCAATATCGCCGGTGCGCTCATTGCGGTCGGCAACGGGCAGCAGCCTGTCGGATGGATTCGTGAGATACTGGCCACAAAGGATCGCAGGAAAGCGGGTGTTACCGCGCCGCCGGATGGGCTCTATCTCGTGGATGTCGGCTATCCGCCCGAATTTGCCATTCCTGCCGCAGAATGCGGTCCTGGATTCATCCGGCCCTGGTTCACTGACGGTGAAAACCAGCCGTTCGAGCCGACCTACGTGCACCCGAAACGGACGACCAACCAACCATGACAGTCAAGGTGAAAATCTGTGGGCTGACCCGCCGGGAAGACGTGACGGCGGCCGTGAACTGCGGTGCCGATGCGGTGGGGTTTGTGTTTTTTCAGGCAAGCCCGCGCGCCGTTTCGATAGATCAGGCCGCTGGCCTTGCCCGTGGACTGCCGCCGTTTGTCAGCGCGGTTGGCTTGTTCGTCAACCCGGAACCGGCGTTTGTCGACGAGGTTCTGGCGCAGGTGCCCCTCGACTTATTGCAGTTTCACGGCGATGAATCCGCCGCGTTTTGCGCGCAGTTTGGGCGGCGCTGGATCAAGGCGATCCGGGTTCGGGAAGAAGGGCAGATAGAGCGGGCCTTCGATGACTACCGGGACTCTGCCGGGCTGTTGGTCGATGCCTGGGATCCCGATCGCTACGGCGGTACCGGGAAGACTTTCAACTGGGATCTGATCCCGGCCCAGCGGCCATTGCCCATCGTATTGGCCGGCGGGTTGTCATCTGCTAACGTAGCTCGCGCGATCACTCAGGTCAGACCCTGGGCTGTGGATGTCAGCGGCGGTGTTGAGCGTGCGAAAGGCGTTAAGGACATCCAGAAAATTTCCGACTTCATAAATGAGGTTCACCGTGTCTGTAAAACTGACTGAAGAAATGCTGAGTGGATTGCCGGACGCGCGGGGCCATTTCGGCGCCTATGGCGGCCGGTTTGTATCCGAAACACTCTTTGATTCGCTGATGACTCTGGAAAAGGAATATTTGGCGCTGAAGGCCGATCCGGATTTCCAGGCACGGTTTGACAAAGAGTTGGCGGATTATGTTGGCCGGCCAACCCCCCTGTATTTCGCAGAGCGGCTGACCCAGGAAACCGGCGGCGCCCAGATCTGGTTGAAACGGGAAGACCTGTGCCACACCGGCGCCCATAAGGTGAACAATACCGTCGGCCAGGCGCTGCTCGCCAGTTTCCTCGGTAAAAAGCGGATCATCGCCGAGACCGGTGCCGGCCAGCACGGCGTCGCCACGGCGACGGTCTGTGCTCGCCTCGGCTTGGAATGCCACGTGTTCATGGGCGCGGAAGATGTTCAGCGACAGTCCCTGAACGTGTTTCGTATGAAGCTGCTTGGCGCCCACGTTCATGCCATTGAAAGTGGCACCAAGACGCTGAAGGATGCCATGAACGACGCCATGCGTGACTGGGTGGCCAACGTGGACGACACCTTCTACATCATCGGCACCGTTGCCGGGCCCCATCCTTACCCCATGCTGGTGCGCGATTTTCAGTCGGTGATTGGCCGCGAAGCGCGCCGGCAGTGTCTGGAGAAAACCGGAAAGCTGCCCGATGCGCTGGTTGCCTGCGTTGGTGGAGGCTCCAACGCAATTGGTCTGTTCTATCCCTTCCTGGCGGACGACTCGGTCGCGCTCTACGGTGTCGAAGCCGGCGGCCTGGGCATTGAAACCGGCAAGCACGCCGCGCCGTTGTGCGCTGGCCGTCCCGGGGTGCTCCATGGCAATCGCACCTACCTGATGGAAGACGAGAACGGCCAGATTGCCGGCACCCACTCGGTGAGTGCCGGTCTGGACTATCCTGGCGTGGGTCCGGAACACAGCTGGTTGAAGGACATCGGTCGTGCCAACTACGTATCGGTCACCGATGACGAGGCGATGGAAGGCTTCCGCAAGCTGACGCGGGTAGAAGGCATCATGCCGGCGCTGGAAACATCCCATGCCGTGGCCTATGGCATGAAACTGGCGGCCACGATGGATAAAGACCAGACGGTTGTTATCAATATTTCGGGGCGGGGCGACAAAGACATCAATACGGTCGCCCGAATCGAAGGTATCGAGGTCTGACGAACCAACAGGAGTAAGCATGAGCCGTATTGAACAGGTTCTGAGTTCGTTAAAGGGGCAGGGACGAAAGGCCTTGATTCCTTACATTACCGCCGGTGACCCCCACCCGGAGATTACCGTTGAACTGATGCACACCCTGGTTCGCGCCGGGGCGGACATCATCGAACTGGGCGTCCCGTTTTCGGACCCGATGGCCGATGGGCCGGTTATCCAGCTTGCCTGCGAGCGCGCGCTCAGGCACGGCACCTCGCTACGCCAGGTGTTGGAGATGGTCAAGGCGTTCCGCGAACAGGATGGTCAGACCCCGGTCGTGCTGATGGGCTACCTGAACCCGATGGAGGCCATGGGCTACGAGGCGTTCGCGGATGCGGCGAAAGACGCCGGTGTCGACGGCGTGCTGACCGTCGATCTGCCGCCGGAAGAAGCAGAAGACGTGGTTCCGATGTTCGCGCAACGCAATCTGGATGCCATTTTCCTACTGGCGCCGACCACTACTGATGAGCGTATCCGGGCCATTAGCGAGCACTCCTCCGGCTATGTGTACTATGTTTCATTCAAGGGCGTGACCGGCGCGGGTAAAATCGATGTGGATGAGGTTGCCGGGAAAGTCGCGCATATTCAGGAATTGACGTCACTTCCCGTAGGTGTCGGGTTTGGTATTCGCGATGCAGAGACCGCCGCTGCGGTTGGCCGGGTATCCGATGGTGTAATTGTTGGTAGTGTCCTGGTCGATACAATAGCGAAAAATCAGGCAGATACCGACGCCCTGAAACGGGCGCTGACGGATCTGCTCCAACCGATGCGTGCAGCACTGGACGGTCTGGCTTCCTGAATGGCCGGCGGTCCTCTAAGGACAGGGTGAGATCATGAGCAACTGGCTGGACAAGATCATGCCGAGCAAAATTCGCTCGGAATCCAAACAGCGGACCGGTGTGCCCGAAGGGCTCTGGAAGAAATGCCCGAAATGCGGCGCGTTTCTCTACAAGCCGGAGCTGGAAAAGAATCTGGATGTTTGTCCCAAGTGCAATCACCACCTGCGGGTCAGTGCCCGCCGACGGCTGGATATTTTCCTTGACCCGGACGGCCGGGAGGAAATCGGGGCCGAGCTGGAGCCGTGGGATCGCCTGAAATTCAAGGACAGCAAGCGCTATAAGGATCGACTGTCCCAGGCCCAGAAAGCAACCGGGGAAAAAGACGCCCTGGTCGCGATGAAGGGGGCGACCATGGGGGTACCCCTGGTGGCCTGCGCCTTTGAGTTCAATTTCCTTGGTGGCTCCATGGGCCAGGTGGTTGGCGAAAAATTCGTACAGGCCGCCAACGTCTCACTGAGGGACCGGATTCCTCTGGTGTGCTTCTCCGCCAGTGGCGGCGCCCGAATGCAGGAGGCGATCCTGTCCCTGATGCAGATGTCCAAGACCGCGGCGGTGCTCGAGCGAATGAAGCAGGAAGGCATCCCTTACATCTCGGTGATGACCGACCCGGTGTTTGGCGGTGTGTCTGCAAGCCTGGCCATGCTTGGCGATCTTAATATTGCCGAGCCCAATGCCCTGATCGGGTTTGCCGGCCCCCGGGTGATTGAGCAAACGGTGCGGGAGAAACTGCCTGAGGGCTTTCAGCGCAGTGAGTTCCTGCTGGAGCACGGGGCGATCGACATGATTCTGCATCGTCATCAGATGCGCGAGCGAATTGCACACCTGCTGGCGAAGTTCACCGGACAGGAAAAGCCCGGCACCGAGGCACCCATTGAGTTCGAGATCACCGAAAAGCCCGCCGACGATGTCGCCGAAACCTAACTCTCCCAATCAGCCCTCGGGAGCACCGGGGGCTGGCGCCACGCTCGATCAGTGGCTGGCCTACCTCGAATCCATCCATCCCAAAGACATTGACCTCGGCCTGGATCGCGTTTTGCTGGTTCTTCGGCGGCTGTTTCCCCGAAAACCCGAGGCCCGGATCATCACCGTCGCCGGAACCAACGGAAAGGGCAGTACGGTAGCCTGCATTGAGGCCCTGCTTCGGGCGCGCGGTCGAACGACAGGCGCCTATACATCGCCTCACTTGCATCGATACAACGAACGCGTGCGACTGAACGGCCAGGACATTTCCGACGAGGCGATGGTGCGGGCATTGGATCGGGTCGAGCAGGCCCGGCAGGGCACCAGCCTGACCTACTTCGAGTTTGGCACGCTGGCGGCATTTGTGGCGTTCCAGGAAGCCGGCGTGGAAGACTGGATTCTCGAAGTGGGTCTGGGCGGGCGTTTGGACGCAGTCAATGCGCTTGACGCGGACTGCGCCGTTATTTCGTCGGTGGATCTGGACCACGTTGAGTATCTTGGGAACGACCGTGAAGTGATCGGATTTGAAAAAGCCGGCATCTTGCGGCCCGGGATTCCGGCGGTCTACGCAGACCTCGATATCCCGCGTTCCGTCCTTCAACAAGTGGCGGCACAGAACGTCAAGCTGTCGCTGCTGGGGCGAGATTACCGGATCCTTGAGCCCTCCGGGGACAGTCGGCCCTATGTCACTCTGGAGATCGGTGCCGATCGACTGACGCTGCCCTCGGGCCCGCTGCCGGTAACGAGTATGGCGGCTGCTGCGGTGCTGATTCGTTTGATCGAGCCGTCGATGACAATCGCTCAGATTGAGTGGGCTCTGTCCGGGCTTCGGGTTCCCGGGCGCTTTGAGAAACTGGCGTCTGAACCGGATGTGTTCGCGGACGTCGGCCACAATCCCCACGCGGCGCGTTGGCTGGCCGGTCGCCTCAAAGCGCAGAAAACGAGCGGCCGTAAAATTGTTGCGGTGTACGGTGCCCTGGGGGACAAAGACGTTGAAGGGGTTGTCCGGGCAATGGCGAACGTCGTCGATCAATGGTTGCTGGCGCCGCTGGATGTGCCGCGCGGACTGAATGCCGACGCGCTGGCCCATCGGGTGGCGCAGGCCGGCGTTGACAACGCCGCCATTTCCGAATCCGTGGCCTCGGCCATTGAATTGGCTCGAACGCAAGCGGGACCGGACGGCGCGGTCATCGTGTTCGGATCGTTTTTTACGGTCGCCGAGGCACGTCAGTCACTCGCTTGTGAGGGTTCTTAAACTTTGTCCATTACGGGCCTCGGGTCTTTGAGTTATCACAAACGGGCGTTTACCATCAGCGTTATCAACGGGCGTGCAGCGACAGGAAAGGGGAGAGTCATAGCGTGGATGGACTAAAGCAGAGAATCATCGGCGCACTGGTGCTGGTGTCGCTGGCAGTCATTTTTGTCCCGATGATTTTTGACGAACCGCACTCCGAGCGGACATCCACCAGCATTCAGATTCCGGAGGAGCCGCCGTTCCCAGCAGTGGAAGTGCCCGCGACCGATGTGCCGGAGCCGCCGGTCTATCGCATTCAGGAAACCGACAAGGCGACGGCGAACTCGACCGCGGGTCAGGACGCTCAGGCACCGACCAACGCGGCCCCTAAGGATCAGCCCGGTTATCGGCTGATCGAGGCGCCTGACACGGTTACCCCGGCGCCGCCCCAACCGGCGGAGAAGCCGGCTGCCAAGGC
>JBPEXU010000047.1:0-3506 GCA_052031225.1 Marinobacter sp.
ATGGCGGTGCCGGCAAGGCCGCGGCCTGAGGTTTCTCTCACCGGTTGCCTGGTCTATGGTGTAAGCACAGACGCCAATAATCCGGGGCCGGCACCCGGCCCCGGGGAGACCGACGCATGGAAAGCCGCATCACTAAGCTGGTACAACCGCTCCGATGGCCCGCGATCTGGGTACCGCTGCTGATTCTGATCATCGGGGTGGGAGCCACAGCGATCGTCGCCCGGGTGTCGGCTGAAAACGCCCGGGCGCTGGCGGAAGCCCGATACCAGGCCGAGCACCAGGCGCTGGTCAATCACCTGCTGGCCAATGCCCCCGACTACCTCGGTTCCGGCACCTCGCCCGATGCCTGGCTCGATTCCCTGTTCCGTGGCGCCCTGCCCAGTTACCTGGGCCTGCGCATTGACACCCTGGACCGACATTCCAAAGATCCGATCATTCATTGGCAGGCCCGGGGGCCGCTCGACCCTACCGTGGCCCTGAGAACCGAAATCCGGCCCGGCGATCAGCGCTGGATGCTCACCACCGTGCCCAGTCGGGCGGTGTTGCAGAATGCGGCAAAACAGGCTCGGCTAACGACCTGGTTCAGTGGCACCGTTCTGACCGCACTGGCCGTGGCGCTGGCACTGGCGCTTTGCCGCAAGTTGCATCAGCAGCGCCAGCAAATCGCCGCGCTGCACCGCAGTGAAATCGGCGCAGATCAGCAAATCAATAACCTGCAGGTGGAGAAAGCCATCCTTCGCCAGGCGCTGAATGACAGTGAGGCCCGCAGCCGTGATCTGGTTGAGCTGTCCGGTGCAATCATCAGCGAACTGGACGAACAGGGCATGATCGGGTTTGTATCGAGCCAGACCGCGGAACTGCTGGAGCGGGCACCGACCGATCTGATGGGCCAGGCGTTCGAGTCCCTGATTGCCGACAGCTATCGGGAAAATTTTCGCCGCACCTTGACCGCCGCACGGCAGGACAATCAGGCCCAGCGCATTGATCTGGATCTGCTGAGCGCCCATGATCAAGCCCCGGTACCGGTGATTGTCCGCCTCAAAGCCCTCAAAGATCCGGTCCACGGCATCACCGGCTACCGCCTGAGTGCGGTTCCAAACACGACGCCTGGCGTCTAGCCCAGGTGCTTGTGGGAACCATCGCACAGTGGGGGCGTGCCGGTATGCTTACACCCGCAAAACCATAACCACTGGCGCTTCTCGGCCTCATACCTCACCGGCTTGAAATCGGTCCCTTGATGGGAACCGTCACAGAAGGGCTGGTTCTTGCTCCGGCCACAGGCACACCAGAAATACGGCTTACCGGCTTCGACCATCACCGCGTATGGGCTGCCTTTGGCAACCAGGGGTTTGCTGTCACTCATGCGCCACACCCTGCCAATTCGTTGAACCTTATCAGTATAGATGAGGCCCGCTATCTGGTGGCCAGCGAAGGGCCGGATTGCTCTCGACCGATCAGTGCAGTGGCCTGATCGCATCCACCAGCCGCCCGGTTTCGACCAGTTCCAGAAACTCATCACCCAGCCGATCGCTTTCGGCCACCGCTCTGGACCAGGCTTTTTCCCGTCCGGCGTCATCACCGGCGTATTTTTCGAAATCTTTCCGGTCCGGCAGTTTGCGATCCGGAAGGCTATCCAGATACTCCCGGGACGGCGCCACCAGCAGGACATCTTGAAGTTGACGGGCATCGCCACGGCGCCAGGGCAGGGACTTGTCGAACCAGCCTGGTATCACCTTGTCGGTGAAGTGGGGATACAGCACCACACCCGGCTGTTCGTAGGGCAGATCCAGGTGGTAATCCAACAGCCCGCCGTCGCGATACACTCCTTCGGGCGCCCCCGGAATGTTGCGCACGCCGGACATCACTAAGGGAATGGACGCCGACGCCAGCAACGCCGGCAACAGGTTGTCCTCGGTCAGCGGTACAGCGTGGCTGGGGAAATCGACCAGCGACGAGACCGGCGTTTTCAGGCGCCGGTCGTGGAGGATGCCGCGCTCCATGAACCGGCCGAGGTGGCGACGACTGACCATGTTGGCGCTGATGGCGGTCATCAGACCCAACGCCAGGCGGCCCCGGGCGTCGTGCTGAAGCAGGCCCCGGCTGCGCACCACCACCACGTTCAGGCGATAGTATGGATGGTTGAGGATATGTGCCTCCCGGCCACCGAGCAGCGTCTCAAGAAAGAGCACACTCTTGCGGGTGACCTCAGCGGCACTGACGCCCTTGGCGAAGCGCTGGCTGGTATACAACTCGGCCAGCTTGGCCAGCTGAGCCTTGGGGTCGTCCGACGACGCGACTGCGGCAAACCGCCAGCTGCCAATGGACGATCCGATCAGCGCGCGCTCCTGCGGCTGGCGAGGCAACCAGTCGCCAAACACCGCTTTATCGAGACCACTGATGCCGAGCGCTTTCGGGCCCCCGGCGGCGCCGGGAATGACGTGCACATCCTCTGGCATGAGCGGTTTTTCTTTCAGCCGCTGCAAAGCGCGGCGCCCGGCACGGAGTGTCAGGGCCGGGAAGCGGGTATGAATGGCGGTCATGGAAAACTCCCTGTCAGCGTCCGGCGAGTGTACCCAAAGGGCTCCGGGCAGGCCAACCGGGCAACCCGTGACGAGCCGGTACCGCGTTTCCGCTTTCTATATTTAAGCACCGTGCTAGACTCAAGCTAAATATGCCGCGAATGCCGGCAGACAATGGATCTTCCCGGGAGTAGGCTTTGGATTTTTTGCCCCCCACCGGCTCGCTGGCGCCAACCCCGACGCTCGCCGTGCTCGGCTTCAAACGGAAGCTGGTCTATCACCTCCACCTGTGGGCGTTCATTGCTGTCGCTCCGTTGGTGGTGGTGCAGTGGCAGAGCAGCAACCATCTGCTGGCTTGGCTGTTGGTGCTGTTTTGCGCCAACGCGCTGCTGGTGATGGCGTTTCTGCACTTCCGCAATACCTACTTTCTCAAGGGCCGGCTGTTTCCCCTGCTGGCGGTGATCTGTGCCGCCTACTCGACGTCCATCAACGGTCACGCCGGCCTCTACTGGGCCTACCCTGCCGCCAGCGCCCTGTTTTTCCTGTTGCCACTGCGCGAAGCCATCGTCTCCAATACGATTTTTATCACCCTCATGGCGGTGGTCTCGTTCGTCAAGTTTCCGGAAGCGGATTTCTGGCGCATCACCTTTTCCCTCGGGCTGACCTGCCTGTTCTCGATGATTTTCGCCTGGCTCGTTGGCAAGCTGCAGACCGAACTGACCCGACTGGCGACCACCGACCCGCTGACCGGTTGCCTGAATAGGTCGCAGCTGGCGGATATCCTGAACAGTCAAATTCAGATGCGTGAGCGCTACGAGCGGGTATCCAGCCTGATTCTGCTGGATCTGGACTACTTTAAGGCCATTAACGACCAGTGGGGCCATCTGGCCGGTGACAATGTGTTGAAGGAAATGGCCGCGCGCATGCGCAAGCGGCTGCGGGAGAATGATCGGCTGTTTCGGATCGGGGGCGAAGAGTTCATGATCG
>JBPEXU010000470.1:0-12664 GCA_052031225.1 Marinobacter sp.
CCGGGTTCAGCAGGGTGCGGGAAACCGCTCGCCCTGCCCCCGAGCCCATACTGACAACGTTGCGGGCGGCGCCGGATACCGTCTGAACCAGCGTCAGCTGACCGCCCAGGTCAGTATCGACAACCGTCAGCAAGGGCTGCAGCACGGAGGCGTCGAAAATGACCAGCAAACTGCCAATAACCGCATTACTGGCCGGATTACGCACCGGCGCCGCCATCTGCAGGTACCAGCGGTTGTCCCGGGGGAACGCATCGGGCAGCAGTTTTACCCCTTTCTCGGCCCGGCGAGCCAGCTCCAGGCTGGCGAAACCCAGTAAACCGTCCCCGTTGGCCGAGCGCGGGATCTGCCGATAGGGAAACAGGTGCACCGCCTCCGTGCCCGGCAACACCGCCATCAGCTGGGCCTCAGCCTGCGCCACACCGGCTGGCGTACGCACCGCCTCAATGACAAACGGCTGACTCGCCAGACCATTGACGCTCTGCTGCATCAGCGCTAGATAATGATTCAGGCGCTGGGCCGCAGCGTCGGCTTCCAGGTTGTTCTGAACCACCTGACGCTGGTCGGCAGCCGGAACGACCACCAGAACCTGCAGCAGCGCGATCACCGCCACCCCGGCCAGCAGCACCACCAGCGCCTGGACAGCCCCGACTCCAGAGAGGCGCTTGAGCTTCGACCCGGCCGGCTTGACCTTGTCCTTGGCGGCATTTTTCTTTTTAACCGGCTTGCTGTCCGCCGCCTCGTCTGACGCTTTTTTCTTACCGAGCTTCATAATCCATCCCGCAGGGTTTGTTTTTTTCGTCCTGAACAAGCAGTTATCCGCAAAGTATAGACGCCTGTACCGGTCTGGGTGACCGTCGCCGCTTAACGGGTGCCGGTTGAGCCGAACCCGCCTTCGCCACGATCACTGGCATCAAACTCGCCAACCACTTCAAACTCCGCCTGCACCACCGGCACCAGCACCAGTTGCGCAATCCGCTCACCGACGTCGACGGTGAACGATGTCTGACCGCGATTCCAGCAAGACACCATAAGCTCGCCCTGATAGTCGGAATCGATCAGCCCGACCAAATTCCCGAGCACGATGCCGTGCTTGTGGCCCAGGCCGCTGCGGGGCAGGATCATGGCGGCGAGCGACGGGTCGGCGATGTGGACCGCCAGGCCGGTGGGAATCAGTTCGGTCTGCCCCGGCGCCAGGGTCAGCGGCTCAGGCAGGCAGGCCCGCAGATCCAGCCCGGCGGAGCCGGCGGTGGCGTACTCAGGGAAAGGGATGCTGGTTCCGATCCGGTCATCCAGGATCCGGACCTGAAAGGTTCGTTTGTCGGTCATGATGTGGTTTCCAGATGTTGGCCAATCAGGGCCACCAGTTGTGTGGCGATGTTTCGTTTGCTGTCCGGGCCGAGCGAAGTCTCACCGTTGGGCCAGTACACGGTAACCGCGTTATGGTCGCTGTTGAACCCCAGGCCCGGGGTGGACACATCGTTGGCGACAATCATGTTCAGCTTCTTGCGCGCCATTTTTTCAGTGGCGTAGCGGGCCACGTCGGTGGTCTCGGCGGCAAAACCAACGGTGAAGGGGGCATCGGGCCGGGCGGCAACGGTTGCCAGCGTGTCGGGGTTGCGTACCAACGACAGCGACAGGGCGTCGCGGGTTTTCTTGATCTTGTCACTGGCGCAGGACTCAGGCCGGTAATCCGCGACCGCCGCGGTGGCGACGAACACGTCACAGCCCTCGTCCACGGCTGCCATGGCCTCTCGCAGCATGTCTTCGGCGGTCACGGCCTGGCGCACCTCCACGCCCGCCGGCGCCGGGAGGCTGACCGGCCCGCTGACCAACACCACCTGAGCACCGGCCTGTCGGGCCGCAGCGGCAATGGCGTAGCCCATCTTGCCGGAACTGTGATTGCTGATGTAGCGAACGGGGTCGATGGGCTCGCGGGTCGGACCGGCGGTGATCACCACGCGCCGACCGGCCAGGGCACCGGACTCCGGCTGGAGAATCCTTGACGCCAGCTCGTCCGGCTCCAGCATTCGGCCAGGGCCGACATCACCGCAGGCCTGCTCGCCCTGATCCGGCCCCCAGACAGACACCTGGGGGTCCTGCTCCAGCAAAGCCACCGCCCGCTGGGTCCGGGCGTTGCGCCACATGGCCTGATTCATCGCCGGCGCCACCACAATGGGCGCGTCGCAGGCACAGCACACCGTGGTCAGCAGGTCATCCGCGAAACCATGGGCCAGCCGGGCGAGAAAATCAGCGGTCGCCGGTGCCACCACAACCAGGTCGGCCCATTTCGCCAACTCGATGTGCCCCATGCCGGCTTCGGCCTCGGGGTCCAGCAGCGAGGTGCGGACCGGCTCGCCGCTGAGGGCCTGGAAGGTCAGCGGTGTTACGAAGGCCTCCGCGCCCCGGGTCATCACCACCCGGACCTCACAGCCCGCTTTTTTCAGCAGCCGGACCAGCTCGGCACTCTTGTAGGCCGCGATGCCCCCGGTCACCCCCAGCAAAATTCGTTTGGCGGCCATAGTGGCTCCGTAATTCCCAGATAAAGAAAGGGTTATAAGATAGCACGCCGGGCCAGCCGGGGCAGCCAAAGCGACGACTCCGTCGTTTACGGAATGTTACGTTTTCCAGTAACCTTTGTAACCCTGAGACACCGTTCCCGGCGCAGGATGCGCCCGACCATCGCCATTAACGCAAGGAAGCCCCATGCCCTCTCCCGACTGGCCCACCGACGAGCGGCCACGAGAACGCCTGTTGGCCCACGGCCCCGAATCCCTGTCCGATGCCGAACTGCTGGCCATCTTTCTGCGCACCGGCACCGCCGGCACGCCGGTGATGGTGCTCGCGCGCCAACTGATCAGCCGGTTCGGCGGCCTGCGGGCACTGCTGACGGCCTCGCGCCAGCAATTCTGCAGCGTGAAAGGCCTGGGCACCGCCAAATACGCTCAGGTCCAGGCGGCACTGGAGATGGCCCGGCGGGTAATGGATGAACCCTTGCGCCAGGGTACGCCACTGCAAACCCCGGCCGATACCCGGCGCTTCTTGACCCACCGGCTCGGCACCCAGCCCTACGAGGTCTTCGCCGGCCTGTTCCTGGACAACCGGCACCGGGTCATTCAGTACCGTGAGCTGTTCCGGGGCACCATTGATGGCGCCGCGGTGTACCCACGTGAAGTCGTCCGCCAGGCCCTCGAAGACAACGCCGCGGCGGTGATCTTTGCCCACAACCATCCCTCTGGTGTGGCCGAACCCAGTCAGGCCGACATCGCGCTGACCCGGCGCCTGAAAGACGCCCTGGCGCTGGTCGATATCCGGGTTCTTGACCATATGGTTGTCGGGCACGGTGAGGTAATATCGCTGGCCGAACGTGGGCTGATGTAGACATCGGCCAGGGAGCGCCGGAAAACTGGCCAATTTCCCAACAATTTTTTGCGTTGGGGGGTGAGTTCTGGTATAAAAGCGTCCCTTTCTGGCGGCGTCTGGCAGGCAGCGTTCCGTTTTCAAGGCGCGAACAGGGAGTGTTTGGCTCCCCGGCAACCAGAGACGCATTAAAAAACGAATTCGTAATAGAGACCACTGCTCAGGTCGGAGGCAAGTATGTCCAGAGTTTGTCAGGTTACCGGTAAGCGTCCGGTCACCGGTAACAACGTTTCCCACGCGATGAACCACACTCGTCGCCGTTTTCTGCCGAATCTGCAGAACCACCGTTTCTGGGTTGAATCCGAGAAGCGTTTCGTGAAGCTGCGCGTATCCACCAAGGGCATGCGCATCATCGACAAAAAAGGCATTGACGCTGTGCTGGCCGATCTTCGTGCCCGCGGCGAGAAGGTATAAGGAGCCGCATCATGCGCGAAAAAATCAAGCTGGTATCCTCAGCAGGCACTGGTCACTTCTACACGACCATGAAGAACAAGCGTAACACTCCGGAAAAGATCGAGATCAAAAAGTACGATCCGGTCGTCCGCAAGCACGTTGCGTACAAGGAAGCCAAGATCAAGTAATTCAGATCTGAGCCGCTTTCAAAAAAACCCGGCCGCTCGAGCCGGGTTTTTTTGTGCCTTCTTTAAAGCAAGCGCTCCACCGAACAAAGCCGTCAGAAGGTTTCCAGGTAGCCTTCGGGCAACGCGATATCCATGGCGATGGGCAGGTGATCCGATACCGGATAGCTGACCACTTCGGCACGCCGGATTTTCAGGGTCGGACTGACCATGATGTGATCCAGCGCCTTTTCCGGCCGCCAGCTGGGAAAACTGTGAGCGGTGCCGGGCAGCGGGATCAGGTCGGTTTCTTTTAACGGCGTCTGGGTCAGCAACTGCTCGGCGTGAGCGTTCATATCCCCCATCAGCACCACATGCCGGTAGTCGGCAATCAGCTCCCGGACATAGCCGAGCTGGCGCTGCTGGGCGCTCTTGCTGAGCGACAGATGCATCAGCACCAGCACCAGCGGGTCGGCCTCGGAGCCATAACGGGCGATGATCGCGCCCCGGCCCGGGATGAGCGCCGGCAACCGGTGCTCAGTGACCTCGAGCGGCCGATACCGACTGAGCAGGCCGTTGGAGTGCTGGGCAATCTGCCCCAGGTTCCGGTTCAGCTGCTGGTACCAGTATGGTATACCCGCCGCTTCGGCGACGTACTGCACCTGATTGATATAGCCACTGCGCAGGCTGCCACCATCACACTCCTGGAGCGCGACGACATCGTAGTTACTGACCAGACGGGCGATGCGATCCAGATTCTCAATACGATTCCGGTGTGGCAGCACGTGCTGCCAGCTTCGGGTCAGATAGTGGCGATAGGCGGAGGTGTTGATTCCGACTTGGATATTGAAGGTCAGCAGCCGAATGTGCCGATTCGGCTCAAACTCCGGCACATGATCGATGCCGGAACACCGCCCCCGTGGCTGGGGCGGTGAGCGCAACAAACCATCCAGCTGCTTTCTGATACGCCTATACATGGGGCGGTTGCCTCATCCGGACTGGACCCCCGACGACCGGTTCGAGGCCGCCGGTGTCAGGCCACTACTGCTGAGCGTTACGTTCCTGTTCGATCAGATAATCGACAACCTCCAACACTGCCTCGTGGCTACCGGCCATGGATGCGGAGACGGTGTATTTACCATTAACCAGCATAGTCGGTGTCCCGGTAATCCGCGCGCCCCGGATTTTCGCCTGTGCCTGCTGCATCCTGGCGTTGACCCCAAAGCTGTTGAAGTTCTTCAGGAAGGCCTCACCATCAACGCCGTGTTCGGCGACAAACGCCGCCAGTGATTCCCCGTCGTTCAGCGGCCGGCGCTCACCCGCCAGCGCCTGGAACAGAGCGTCGTGCACCTTATCCAGCTCGCCCATGGCCTCCAGGGCATAGAATGCCCGGGCATGCGGCTCCCAGGATTTGCCCAGCGCGGCCGGAATCCGCACGTAGTTGACATCGCCCGGCGCGCGCTCTTCCCAGGCTTCGGCCAGCGGCTTGAAATTAAAGCAGTGCGGACAGCCGTACCAGAACACCTCCGCCACTTCGATACCGGTCGCACTGGCGGTACGAACCGGCGTCTCCAGTTTGCGGTAGTGCGTCCCTTCCTCCCAGGTTTGGGCACTGACCGGAGCCCCCACGACAACCGCAAGCGCAAGACAAACAGCCGCTCCAAATTTCTTGATCATTACCGTCTCCAATGTCCTGAATTCATAAAGTGGAAGGATTATGACTCAGCCGATCACCAAAGTTCCACAAACCGCCCGTACGTTCGATTACACAATGGTAAGGCAGGCACAAAAAAACCCCGCTGAGCGGGGTTTTTCGGGCACAACTGTAGGTGCTTCAGTGCAGTCCGGAGACGTAGTTGGCGACCGCCTCAATCTCGGCATCGGTCAGCTTGGCCGCCACGTCCATCATGATCGCCGCGTTGGTGCCCGCAGCCCGGGAGCCGTCGCGGTAGGCCTTGAGCTGCTTGGCGATGTACTCGGCGTTCTGACCGCCCAGCGCCGGATAACCGGCCGGCCCGTTGCCCTTACCCTGCGGGTTGTGACAGCCGGCGCAGGCCGGTACACCGGAGGCCAGATTGCCACCACGATACAGGGCCGCGCCCTGCTCGATCAGATCCGGATTGGCCTGGCTCACGATCATGTCCTGAGCGTCAAAGTACGCGGCCAGATCCTGCAGGTCCTGATCCGACATACTATCCAGCAAACCGGTCATTTCAGGAATCGCACGATCCCCGCTCTTGATCGCAACCAGTTGGTTGTACAGATATTTCTCACCCAGCCCGGACAGCTTGGGATAGGCGCCCATCACCGGCTTTTGGCCAGCCGCACCGTGACACGCGGCACACACCGCCGCGTTCTGTTCACCCGCTTGAGGATCTCCTGCCCCGTGCGCCATCGCGGTGAGGCCAACACCGAGAACAACTCCTGCGATCAGTTTTTTCATGCTCGCTCCGCTTCTCTCATCTTTTAAAGGGTATTCTTCATTGTGCAGCCGGCAGGCACTGACCAGTCAGGCGCAAGACCGGGGCTGACAGCGGCCGCGCGCAGCGCGCCGCCCGGAATTGGTGTAGCATTATACATTAATCGCCGATAACTGAAATCTAAAGGAAAGCCAACCGTTGTGGACCCTGATCTGACTCAAAAATCCATCTCTTTCAACAGCGCCCGCTTTCTGGTCAGTGCTTCCAGACTGGACGAGTGTCCTCCCGATGTCGGCGCCGAAGTGGCGTTTGCCGGCCGCTCCAACGCCGGCAAATCGAGCGCCCTGAACGCCATTACCGCGAACGGCAAACTGGCGCGCACCTCCAAGACGCCCGGCCGCACCCGCCTGATCAATTTCTTTTCCCTGAATCGCGACGGCTGCCGGCTGGTGGATCTGCCCGGCTACGGCTACGCCAAGGTGTCGCGGGACATGAAGGACGACTGGCAGCAGCACCTGGGCCATTACCTGAACGAGCGCCGCTGCCTGCGCGGACTGGTGCTGGTGATGGACATCCGCCACCCGCTGACGGAGTTCGACCGGATGATGGTGGACTGGTGCGAACACAACCGGCTGCCGCTGATGATCCTTGCCACCAAAGCGGACAAACTGAAGTTCGGGCAGGCGAAAACGGCGATGCTGGGGATCGCCAAAGAACTCAAACCGGTCCAGTGCGTGGAGCACCTGATCCTGTTCTCAGCGACCACCAAGCGCGGCGTGGACGACTGTCGTCAGGCGCTGAACGACTGGCTGGAACAACCTGTGATCGCGGAATAAAAAAAACCGGTCTGTATTCACAGACCGGCAAGCGTCAGGGTTTGCGACGTGCTAAAACCTGAGAAGTCTCTCAGGAGACGCAAGGAATGTCCGAATTCCCAACGTCGCTACTAAGACATGAGCGCTGCCCAAAAGTTCCTGGATCGATCGTTTTTTGCACAGCCACACCTGCACCAAGATCACTTTCAGTCAGTCAACTGCCGCCAGTTCCGCTTCCGGCAGTGATGGCCGGTACTTCTCACGCAGCGCCATGACCCGATCCCGGTACGCGGGTGTCAGGTACGGGATTTCCAGCGTCAGCACCTGATAGATCCCCTGCTTCAGCTCATTCAGGCTCAGGCCGCTGTCACCATCCAACGCGTGCGCGGTTTTCAGGAACGCCATCCAGTTGGTGATTACCAGCCAGACGTTCAGCGACATCGCCGCGCGCAGCTCCTCCGGCTGAGGTTCGAGGATGCCCGCCTCAGCCAGCTTCTCGAAAATCAGGTTAATGGACGCCAGACAACGGTTGGTAAACTCGCGGTAGTCCTTACGCAGCCGGGGATCGCTGTCGAGCAGATATTCCAGGTCGCGGTGGAAAAACCGGTAGCTCCACAAGCCGTCGAACACCGACTCCAGATAAAAGGTCATGTCCTCCAGCGTGATCGGACGGTCCTGCGGGATGTCCAGGTAGTAATCGACAAGCTTTTCATACTCCTGAAAAATCTCGTAGATGATGTCCGACTTGTTGCGGAAGTGGTAATAGAGGTTGCCAGGCGAAATCGCCAGATGGGCGGCAATGTGGTTGGTGGTGACGTTGCGCTCGCCCCGCTCGTTAAACAGCTCGAGACTGGACAAGAGTATTTTTTCTCGTGTTTTCATTGGGATATCGACGCTTTTTGTTATCGATTTTGTGGCTGGCCCAATCGGCCAGCGGCCACCGCTTGACTCCCTAGAGTATATACTCTAATAATACCGTTAAATGCAAATTGGCGATATTTTAGCCAACACCAGAATAACAAGGGCCGGCACGGTGAGCCGGCGGTAGACGGG
Organism: Marinobacter sp.; assembly: GCA_052031225.1. Taxonomy (GTDB): domain Bacteria; phylum Pseudomonadota; class Gammaproteobacteria; order Pseudomonadales; family Oleiphilaceae; genus Marinobacter. The sequence goes on from JBPEXU010000470.1 coordinate 8,263, forward strand.
GAGAGAACGCCATGACCGCAACTGTCGTCCAGCTCACGGAGAGCAAGAAGCACATCCAGCACACCCACCGTGTCTTCCAGCAGCAGAAGAAGGCCTTCCGCAACAATCCGATGCCGTCACTGGCGGAACGCGAAGACAACCTCAAGCGTCTGAAACAGACGCTGCTGAACCACAAGGAGCGGTTGGTGGACGCCATCGACCGTGACTTCAGCTGCCGGTCCAAGGACGAATCCCTGATCGCCGAGATCATGCCCTCGATCCAGGGCATCAATTACACCCTCAAACACCTGGCGGAGTGGATGAAACCGTCCAAGCGCCACGTGTCGGTGCTGTTCCAGCCCGCCAGCAACAAAGTGTACTACCAGCCCAAAGGTGTGGTGGGGGTCATCGTACCCTGGAACTACCCGCTGTACCTGGCGGTTGGCCCACTGGTGGCGTCGCTGGCCGCAGGCAACCGGACCATGATCAAGATGTCCGAGTTCACCCCCCACACGTCGGCGCTGTTCAAGGAAATCATCGAGGAAACGTTCCAGGAAGACCTGGTGGCGGTGATCAATGGTGAAGCCGATGTGGCGGCGGACTTTTCCGCCCGACCGTTTGACCACCTGCTGTTCACCGGCTCGACTTCGGTCGGCAAGCTGGTTATGCGCGCGGCGGCCGAGAACCTGACCCCGGTCACGCTGGAATTGGGCGGCAAATCGCCGGCCATTGTCTCGCCGGATGTCCCCATGGAAGACGCCGCCCAGCGCATCGCGTTTGGCAAGGCGTTCAACGCCGGCCAGACCTGCGTGGCGCCGGACTACGTGCTGTGCCCGGCCGATCGCCTGCAGGCCTTCGTCGATGAATTCCGCGCCCGCTTTTCCGAGATGTACCCCAGCCTGCGGGACAACGACGACTACACCGCCATCATCAACGAACGCCAGTACAACCGGCTCCAGGGGTACCTGGACGATGCCCGGGCCAAGGGCGCCAAGCTGATCGAAATCAACCCGGCCCGGGAAGACATGAAAGACGGCACCCGCAAGATTCCGCTGACCCTGGTGCTGGACACCACCCCGGACATGAAGGTGATGCAGGATGAAATCTTCGGCCCGATCCTGCCGGTGGTGCCGTACGGCAGCCTGGACGACGCCATCCACTTTATTAACGAACGGCCCCGGCCGCTGGCACTGTATTTCTTCGGGTACGACCGCGGCCAGCAGAAGTTTGTGGTGGAAAACACCCTGTCCGGCGGCATGTGCATCAACGATGCACTCATGCACGTCGCCCAGGACGACCTGCCGTTCGGCGGCATCGGCGATTCCGGCATGGGCCACTACCACGGCAAGGAAGGCTTTATGACCTTCTCGCACCACCGGGCCATATTCACCAAGCAAAAGTTCAACAGCGGCAAGTTTGTCTACGCGCCCCACGGCACCGCCATGCACAAACTGGTCTACAAGCTGTTCATCCGCTGAGGGCGCCAGCCCGGACGGAGCATACAACAACAATAACAGGGATTTTGCGATGCACGATCACCCCTCCCGGAGCCGGTTCGCACACCACGAGCCGGCCCAGCCCGAGCGCCGGCGATTTCTGAAAACCGGCCTCGGCGGCACCCTCTTGCTGACCACCGTCAGCGTCACCGCCGGGCTCTCCGGCTGCGCTTCGGCGCCGGCAGGGCGCGTTGGCAGCGTCGCAACCCGGCCCGATGCCAGCTACCAGTTCCGGTTCCTGACCCGCGACGACATCCAGCTGTTCGAGGCTCTGCTGCCGGCAATCATTGGCCCCGGGCTGCCGGAACAGCCGCAGATCCGGCGCATGATGATTGCCGGCACCGTTGAGCGCATCGACGCCGGCATCCATCAGTTCGGGCCGGCCAACCAGAAAGAGCTGCGCCAACTGTTCGACCTGCTCAACTTTGGTCTGACCCGGGTAACCATCGCCGGGGTCTGGTCCAGCTGGCCCAAGGTCACCACCGCACAGGCGGACGCCTTTCTGGAACGCTGGCGCACCAGCAGCATCGGCCTGTTCAACAACGGCTACATCGCGCTCACCAAAATCAGCAATGTCGCCTTTTATGGTCATCGCAACCACTGGCACCTGTCCGGTTACCCCGGCCCGCCCCAGTGGGCGACCGACAACCTGCCCCAGTTTCAGCAAGCCTGATCGTCCTGCGTTCTGACGGAGTTCCCCATGTCTATGACCGATCGTATTGCCCAGGGCCTGGCATCGGGCTGGAAAGTCACCGACGGTGCCACCCTCTCTGACAACATCACCCTGGAAGCGGATGTGGTGGTGATTGGTACCGGCGCCGGCGGTGGTACCACCGCCGAAATACTGGCCCGCACCGGCCTGTCGGTACTGCTGGTTGAGGAAGGCCGGCTGTATCACCAGAAAGACTTCAAAATGGACGAACTGTCGGCTTACGCCCGCCTGTACCAGGACGGTATGAGCCGGGTCACCCGCGACGGTGCCATCGCCATTCTGCAGGGCCGCTGCGTTGGTGGCTCAACCACCGTCAACTGGACCAGCTCGTTCCGCACCCCCGATCCCACACTCCGTTACTGGGCCGACCGGCTGGGCCTGGACAGTCTGACACCAGAAGCCATGGCGCCCTGGTTCGAGGGCCGGGAACAGCGCCACAACATGTCCCCCTGGACGGTGGATCCGAACCGCAACAACGACATTCTGAAAGAAGGTTGCGAACGGCTTGGTTACAGCTGGCAGGTGATCCCCCGCAACGTCAAGGGTTGCTGGAACCTGGGCTACTGCGGGGTCGGTTGTCCGACCAACGCGAAACAGGGGGCGCTGATGACCACCGTACCCGGCGCACTCGATCACCAGGCCCATCTGCTCTACGGTGTCCGGGCCGAACGGCTGGTCGTGTCCCAGGATCGCATCAGCCAGCTCGAAGCCAGCGCCATGGCTGCCGATGGCATCACCCCGTCCGGTGTCACCGTTACTCTGAAGGCCCGCCATTTCGTGGCCGCTGCCAGCGCCATTGGCACCCCGGGTCTGCTCCTGCGCTCCGGGATCCCGGACCCGTACCAGCAGATTGGCAAGCGCACCTTCCTGCATCCGGTGAACGCGACGGTCGCGGAAATGCCCAATAAGGTCGATCCGTTCTATGGCGCACCGCAGTCCATCTATTCCGACGAATTCAATTTCAAAGCCGGGGTCGATGGCCCGATGGGCTACAAACTGGAGGTCCCGCCACCGCATCCGGCCATCTCTTCGGGCGTGATTCCCGGCCACGGCGACAGCCAGTTGGCGAGCATGGCGCAACTGCCCTGGATGAACTCGGTCATTGCCCTGCACCGGGACGGTTTTCACCCCGACAGCCCGGGCGGCACGGTCAGCCTGCGCGACGATGGCAGTCCGGTGCTCGATTACCCGCTCACCGACTATCTCTGGGATGGCGTCCGCCGGGCCTACCACACCATGGCGGAAATCCAGTTTGCCGCCGGCGCCAAACGCGTGCGCCTGGTGCATCTGGATTCCCCCTGGTACAGCTCAATATCCGAGGCCCGGGCCGCCATTGACCGGCTGCCGATGGAGGCGCACCGGGTTCGGCTGTTCACCGCGCATCAAATGGGCGGCTGCAGCATGGGAACCCGGCCGCAAGACTCGGTGGTGAACGGCTTTGGCGAGCATCATCACGTCAATAACCTGAGCGTGCACGATGCCTCCCTGTTCCCCACCAGCATCGGCGCCAACCCCCAGCTGTCGGTCTATGCACTGGCGGCGCGCAACAGCACGCGACTGGCGCAGCGGCTGCGGGGCTGACCCCGGCCGCCGGCAACGCCGCTACAGAACGCCAGCGTTAACTGCTAACATGGCACGCAATCTGGAAAGGAGTTGCGCATGCCGAAAGTCGTCTACCCGGGCACCTTCGACCCGATCACCAACGGCCACACCGATCTGATCGAGCGTGCTGGCCGGATGTTTGACGAAATCGTTGTCGCCGTCGCGTACAACCCGAAGAAACAACCGCTGCTGAACCTCGACGAGCGCTGCGAGCTGGTGCGCCAGGCCACGGCGCATCTGCCCAACGTGTCGGTGACCGGGTTCAGCAATCTGCTCGCCGATTTTGTCCGCGAACAGGGGGCGACGGTGATTCTGCGGGGGCTGCGGGCGGTTTCCGACTTCGAGTACGAGTTTCAGCTGGCGGACATGAACCGTCGTCTGGCTCCGGAGGTGGAGAGCGTGTTTCTAACACCGGCCAACCACCTGTCTTACATTTCCTCCACCCTGATCCGGGAAATCGCCTCCCTGGGCGGCGACGTTTCGGAGTTTGTCGACCCCGCCGTTGAAGCGGCGCTCAAACGCAAGTTCGAACGAAACCAGCGCGCCGACCAATAACCAGCACGCCCCGCATGGGCGGGGCGTGTGTCATTAAAGCGGGTGCGGGCACCAGGGT
>JBPEXU010000471.1:0-5509 GCA_052031225.1 Marinobacter sp.
GACAAAAAGGACACGACCGAGGCCGGGCTGGGTGTAGGCGAAGGTGCTGCTGACTGGCTCCGCCTGGGGCGAGGCCAGGCTCGCGGTCGGCAGGGTGTTAAGCGCGGTGAGCAGTTCGCCCTCGACGGTGGCGCTGACACCGGATTCAATGGTGAGTCGCGCGTTGTCGATGTGTCGCAGCCGGTTTGTGTTTTCGGCAACGGACAGCAGCGCGCCCTGCAGCCGGTATTCACCGCTGGTCGGCGCGCTCGCGATGGTTTGTTTGGCGGCTACCAGCACGCCCTCGCCCAATGGACTGTCGTCCAGATTGAACGCGAGCAGGGTTCCATCCGGGGTGCTGGCGCCGGTGCCGATGTCCGGCGTTTCAAAAGCCCCGGATGCGGTATCGATGTCCAGGTTGAGTCGGCCGATCTGGCGGTCTGAGGTGCTCAGGCGCGATTGCCGGGGTGACACCAGCCAGTCGGTGGTCAGAGCGCCGGCCGTATCTATCGTGACGGTACCAGAATCGTCACGCCGCACCCGGGTCTGCGCCAGACTTTGGCTGATCCGGCGATCGCTGGCGACGTTCCAGGTGCCCAGCCCGGTTTCCAGTTCCAGACGGGTCGAATCGCTGCTGTCGTCGCTGAATCGGGTGGCCAGATACACCACGTTGTAGTCGCCAGGCAGAACCGAGGCATCAAACTCGTCATCCTGAGCCGGGCGCAGCAGGTGGATTTCCAGAGCGGACAGGTAGTGATTTTCCAGTGTGTCGCGGCGTTTGAGTTGCGTACCTTCACTTTCGAGCTCAATGGCTTTGCCGGCGCTGAAGTAGCTTGCAAGTACCCGGTCCGGCCCCAGGTTTTCGTTGTCTGGGATACTGGTGTAGGCGTCCAGATAGTAGGGGTTTCGGGTCCAGCCGGTAATCCGTGAGGTGCCGCGCCCGGTGATGCTCTGGTACAAGGAACGGCCGGCGAGCAGGCGGGTGTCATCGACCAGTGTGGCGGCACCGGGCGACGACGAATGGGTGTTGAGTTCCCAGGCTTCCGACCCGCGGACAAAGAATTCGTCGCCGCTTGTGCCTTCCCGGTGCAGCAGGACCTCCCGATCATAGGGAATGTCGGTGGCCAGCGAGGTAACCCGGATGTTGAAGGCATCAAAGCTGGTCAGGGTGAGGGCGGGGTAAACATAGGCACTGCACCCCAGATCACCGACTGCGACGCATTCTTCCTGCGTGGTCCGGGCGCCCCACAGGCCCGCGCCGGAAATACTGGGCTCGGCAAAACTCTGCCCCAGTTCAATGCCAAAAAACACCGAATTGTAGTCCGCCGAACTGGCACTGATCTTACCCGACGAGGTTTCGTCAAGCAGGGCATAGTCCGCCATCGCCGCCACATAGCGGGCAAAATCACCGCGATTGTCGAGCAGGGTGATGGCACCTTCCAGGTCGAGGTTGCCGGGAATGTCGATTTCGAAGTCGTGAATCTGGTCGGCGAGGGTGGACCAGACGTATTTGTTCAGGCAGAGGCTGCCACCGGCGTCGTCGACGCAATCGAGGATTTGGCTGAGTTCGCCCGCCGTGTAGTTGCCAAGGCCGTTGCGAACCAAATACTCCGAGAACGGATTGATTTTCACGTCCCGGTCAGAGTCCGCAGCAGGCGCACGCATCGTGATATTGCCGTAGCGGGCTTCGATCAGAATATCCGGAGCCAATGGCAGACCATTGGAGAAGCCGATGACGGTAAAGCCCTGTGAGTCGGTGCGGCGAGAGACGTCCACGGAATCGAGTTGTTGCAGGGAGGTGTTGGTTCGATAGACGGTTACGCTATCGGGCTGCACGATCCGCAGGTTACGACGGGTCAGTTCCGCATCGGGCGCAGCGCTGGCAGGCACTTCCATGGTGATGCGGACTTCATTGGTTTCAAGGCCGCCGTTGTTGGTGGAATCTCCGGTGCTGCCGGGGCTGAAATCGTCGATTGGATTTTTAACGCTGGCAAAGTCGTTGGGCTGCTTGCGAGCCCCTTCGATGGCATCCTGCCCGCTCCCGCAACCGGCGAGGGTGATCAGTGGCAGTGTGAGAAGCAGGGCTCTGGGCAAGCGCATACCGACAATCCGTGTAGCAAGTGTGGTTGTCAGTCTAGTAGCGTGCAGGGGGACAAAGCGTGAGGAAAAACACGAAACCGGAGCCCGGGAGCGTTGCCGGGCTCTGGTGCTGAAGGCCTGCGGGCCTAGAAGAAAATCTTGATGCCGGCGAGAACGCCCTCGTCGAGGTTAACGTCGCCGCTCAGTGGTGAGTCCAGCTCGGTGTTCAGGTAACGGTAGCCGGCAAACACCTCGGCGTTACGGATGATCCGGTAGCTGCCCCGAAGCTCGAGACTGGTCATGTCGTCGGAATCACCGAACGACAGGATGCTGGGGGCGTAGTGCAGACCGCCGGTAACAGACAGGCCGGGCACTGTCGGGATGTTCACGGTCGCAAAACCACCGATACCGACAGCGCCGCCGTCCAGACGGTCATCGTCCCAGCCAATACCGCGGAGCCCAATGCCCGCAGTGGTTGGCAGGTTGCCAAGCGCGGTTCGGCCCTGAGCGTGGAAGTCCACATTGGTAATGTGGCGGCTGCCTTCATGATAGGTGTAGCCGGCACCGAGCTGAAGCTCGTCGTTTGTTCCGAAGAAGTTGACCTGGCCTTTCACGGACTCGTTGGTCAGGCTGAGGTCGACATCGCCGGCCAGTACAGGCGCTGAAACCAGGCTGAGTACCATCAGGGAAACGCGGGAGACTTTCATTCGGTTACCTTTTTCAGTCAATGTGTGGATCGGTTGTGGTCGTCAAAGACATCCGACAGGCTGTCGTCGTCCTCGGCCGGCACCCGGTATTCCTCGTTGGCCCAGGCGCCGAGATCAATCAGTTTGCACCGTTCGGAGCAGAAGGGCCGATACGGATTTTCCTCCGACCATTCTACGGATCGTTTGCAAGTTGGGCATTGCACAAACATGGCGATTTTTTCAGGTTGGTTGGCGGACCAGACGGCAGGGGCTGGTATCAGGTCGCTGCCGACGCGGAGCAGTATTGTTCCAGCACTGCCCGGAGCATTTCAATATTGACAGGTTTGGCGACAAAAGAATCCATGCCGGCGCGCCGGCAGCGTTCTTCGTCTTCTTCCATGGCGCTGGCCGTGAGCGCAACGACGGGGACCCGTTTGCGGTTCTGGCGCTGCTCCCATTCTCTCAGGCGGCGGGTGGCCTCGAAGCCATCGACCCTGGGCATAACGCAGTCCATAAACACCAGGTCAAAGGGGTGCCATTGCCAGAGGCTGGCCGCGGCTTCGCCGTCGTTGGCGGTCATCACGTCACACCCGAGTTTTTCCAGCAGGCGGCGGGTCAGGGTCCGGTTCACCGGGTTGTCCTCAACCAGCAGTACTTTCATCCGGCCACAGGGCAGTTCCCGGCGTTGCGTCAATTCGTTGGTTTGCAGGGAAAAGCGCGTCAGGAACCGGCGTTCATGGCCTTCGGCGTCGACAAACAGCTGATTGAGAATGGGCATCAGGCAGGATTCGCGCAGCGATTTGCTCAGAAACGCGTCGGCGCCGGCCTGCCGGAAATGCTCGGCATCGCCCCGCTGGGGGTTGGACGACAGAATCAGCAAGCGCATCTCCGCCCACAGCGGATTACTGCGAATCTGCCGGCACAGCAAATCACTGTCCATGTCCGGAACAAACCCGTCGAGGATGATGGCATCAAACGGCTGTTGGCTGTCGAACGCGAGTCGCAGCGAGGTCAGCGCCTCGCCGGCAGATTTCACGGCTTCGATATGCACGTCGTACCGGGACAGCATTTCCAGAGTGATTTTGCGGGACAGCTCGTAGGAGTCGACCACCAGAATGCGCCGGTTTTGAACCTTCCGGGTGTCCGGCCGGACCCGGGTGGCGTTCTCCGGTGCGATCGGCAGGGTCAGCTCAACCCAGAAGGTGGAGCCTTCGCCGGGCCGGCTTTCCAGATCCAGGGAGCCTTCCATCAGGTTGACCAGCTGGCGGCAGATGGTCAGGCCGAGCCCCGCTCCGGGCAGCTGACGCTGGAACTGCTGACCGAGCTGGACGTAGGGCTCGTAGACCAGAGGAATGTCCTCGGGATTGATGCCGACGCCGGTGTCCTCAACCGCGAGGCGGATACGGGCTTTCTCGTCCCGGCGTCCGAGCACTTCAATGCTGATCAGCACATGTCCGGAATCGGTAAACTTGATGGCGTTGGAGACCAGATTCAACAGTACCTGACGAATACGGACCGGGTCGCCTTTCAGGGCCCAGGGCAGGTTTTCGTCGACGCGCAGCTCCAGCGCCAGGCCTTTTTCCCGGGCGCGGCTGCCCAGCATGTGCACCAGATCGTTCAGCGTTTCTCTGAGATCGAACGGTATTTCGTCCAGTACCAGCTTGCCGGCCTCCATGCTGGAGATGTCGAGCAGGTCGTTGATGATGGCGGAGAGGCTTTCGGAGGCGCTGAGCAGGGTGTGGACGTACTCTTTCTGTTCCTGGTCCAGGGGGGTGTCGGTGAGCAGGTTGGCGTAACCGAGTACGGACTGGAGTGGAATGCGCAGTTCGTGGCTGACATTGGCCAGGAACTGGTTTTTCGCATGGTTGGCGCGAATGGCCTCGTCCCGTTCGCCCTGGGTCTGAAGGCTGGTCTGGCGCAGTGCCCGGGTGTCTTCGAGAATCTGCAGCCGCATTTTGTTCAGGGCCTGTTCCAGTTCGGACAGTTCGTCCGGCGTCTTGCGAGTTTTGCGTTTCAGCTTCAGGGGATCAACGAGGGCATCCAGATTCAGGCGCGCGGCGTAATCGGCCATGGCCTCCAGGTGGCGGAACAGGGTGAGACGGACGATCAGCAGCAGACCGAAGGTACCCAGCATCACCACAATGGACTGGAACAAAAGGTTCAACAGGGCGGTTTTGCGCAGGTCGTGGTGGATTTGTTCGACCGAAGACACCACGGTCAGGGTGCCGACAAGCTCGGGGGGCTGATAACGGGACCGGTCAAAAATAAGCGGGAATGACTGTGACAGTGCCCGGCCGTCGGGGTACGCACCGGTACTGAACTCTTCCCCGGTGGTTGTGGTCACCCGGGCGAACTGGATGGCCGGTACGGCCTGCATGTCGTCCAGACTGTTGGCGACTTCACTGAAATTCATCATCCAGATGTTGTTACTCATGCTCCCGGCAACAAGTTCCGCCGTTTTTTGCTGGGAGCTGAGCAGATCGCTTTTGCGCCGTTCGTATTCGCCGATCATCTGAACGCCGGTCGCCACCAGGGACAGCACCAGGCTGAACAGCAGCACGTAGGCCAGCAGCCTGGCCGCCAGTGGCCGGAGGCCCAATCTTTTCAAGACTCGGTTTGAAGGCAAGGTGTAACTTCCCTGTATCGGCTACAAATTCACCAACGCCAGTTTAACAGACCGTCAGCACTTCCACACGTTTACCTGAATCATCGTTCACAAATCGAAAACGAACGTTGAGGTCGTACAGGTGCGCACCGTAAATTCT
>JBPEXU010000472.1:0-2416 GCA_052031225.1 Marinobacter sp.
CGGATCTGTTTGTCGAGGTCAAGTCTTGAGCGAGTGCATTGACGTTACCGGCCGGTTGCGCAAGATGCCGGCCACCGCCGAGACGCCGGTCGATTACACCATTGCCGTCGGTGATGCCCGCATCCCGCTGAATTCGCTGATCGGCCGGACCCTGCGCATCCGCTTCGACGGCGTCATCCGCTGTATTCACTGCGATCGCAAGACCAACAAGAGTTTCAATCAGGGCTACTGTTATCCGTGCTTTCGCAAGCTCGCGGCCTGCGACAGCTGCATCATGAGTCCGGAGAAATGCCATTACCATCTGGGCACCTGTCGCGAGCCGGAGTGGGGGGAACGTCACTGCATGGTGGAGCACGTGGTCTACCTCGCCAACTCCTCGGGCCTGAAAGTGGGTATCACCCGGGCGTCCCAGGTGCCCACCCGCTGGATTGATCAGGGCGCGGTGGCGGCCATTCCCATGCTTCGGGTCCGCAGCCGGTATCTGGCGGGCCTGGTAGAAGTCGCCTGCAAGAGTCATGTGACCGACCGCACCAACTGGCGGGCGATGCTGAAAGGCGAGGTGCCGGAGCTCGACCTGGAACAGGCGCGGGACGATATGCTGGCTGCGATCCGTGACGACCTGCAAGCATTGCGCGATGCGCACGGGCAGGACGCCATCCGGGCGGTCGAGGAACCTGCGCTGACCCTGGGGTACCCGGTCGAGGTCTGGCCGCAGAAAGTGAAAACCCATAATCTGGATAAAACGCCGGAGGTGTCCGGCGTGCTGGAGGGGGTGAAGGGCCAGTACCTGATTCTCGACACCGGCGTGATCAACATCCGCAAGTACACCGGGTACGAGGTACGTTTCCAGGCGGACGCCGGTTGACATTGCGCCGCTGGGCGCGGGTAAGGCAACAGATTGGAGAGCAACATGCGTAGCAACCAGCCACAGACCATTTACCTGAGCGATTACACCGTGCCGGCGTATCTGGTGGACCATGTGGATCTGCGGTTTGAGCTGTTTGAGGAGGGCGCCCGGGTGCACAGCACTCTGAGCGTCCGGCGTAATCCGGCATCGACGGAGCAGGGCGCGCCGCTGGTGCTGGATGGCGACAGCCTGAAACTGGAATCGGTCGCGCTTGACGGCGCGGCGCTGGCACCGGCGGACTACGACGATCGCGGCGACCAGCTGGTGATTGCGTCCGTGCCGGAGCAGTTCACCCTGACCGTGGTGACCTGGATTGAGCCTCAAAACAACACCCGCCTAGAGGGCCTGTACAAATCCTCGGGCATGTTCTGCACCCAGTGCGAGGCCGAAGGCTTCCGTTGCATCACCTTTTTCCCCGACCGGCCCGATGTCATGGCCCGCTTCCGGACCCGCATCGAAGCCGACAAGGCGGCCTATCCGGTGTTGTTGTCCAACGGCAACGCTATCGACCGGGGCGATCTGGACGACGGTCGCCACTTTGTCACCTGGGAAGATCCGTTCCCGAAACCCTGTTACCTGTTTGCCCTGGTGGCCGGGGATCTGGTGGAGAAGCGCGACAGCTTCCGGACCTGTTCGGGGCGCGACATCGACCTGCGCATGTACGTGGAACCGCGCAACGCCGAAAAGTGCGAATTCGCGATGGATGCCCTCAAGCGCTCCATGCGCTGGGACGAGGAGGTCTATGGTCGGGAATACGACCTCGACATCTTCATGATCGTTGCGGTGGACGATTTCAACATGGGGGCCATGGAAAACAAGGGCCTCAACATTTTTAACTCGTCCTGCGTCCTGGCCAGTCAGGACACCGCTACCGATGCCGCGTTCCAGCGCATCGAGGCGATCGTCGCGCACGAGTATTTCCACAATTGGTCGGGTAACCGGGTCACCTGCCGGGACTGGTTCCAGCTCAGCCTGAAAGAAGGCTTCACCGTGTTCCGGGATTCCCAGTTCTCCGCCGATATGGGCTCACCGACGGTCAAGCGGATTGAGGATGTGACCGTGCTGCGTACCGCGCAATTCGCCGAAGACGCCGGCCCCATGGCGCATCCGGTGCGTCCGGCCTCGTACATGGAAATCTCCAACTTCTACACCCTGACCATCTACGAGAAGGGTGCCGAGGTGGTGCGTATGATGCACAACCTGCTGGGCCCGGAGCTGTTCCGCAAAGGTAGCGACCTTTACTTCGAACGTCATGACGGTCAGGCGGTTACCACGGACGACTTTGTCCGGGCCATGGAGGATGCCTCCGGTCGTGACCTGACTCAGTTCCGTCGTTGGTACGAGCAGGCCGGCACGCCGGTACTGACGGTTTCGGATGATTTTGATGAGCGCCAGGGCGTCTACCGCCTCACCATCGAGCAGCGTATTCCCGACACGCCCGGGCAGACCGACAAGCAGCCTCATCACATTCCGTTTGCCCTGGGGCTTTTGGGCAGTCGCGGCGAATCG
>JBPEXU010000473.1:0-4597 GCA_052031225.1 Marinobacter sp.
TTGAGCTGTACGTCGATGGGGTTGAACTCTGCAATGGTTACTGGGAACTGACCGACCCGGAGGAACAGCGGCGCCGCTTCGATCAGGACAACCGGATTCGGGCGACCCTGGGGAAGCGGGCGATGGCGGTGGACGAGGCGTTTCTGGCGGCGATCGGCGAGGGCTTGCCGGACTGCGCGGGCGTTGCCCTCGGGCTTGACCGCTTGCTGATGCTTAAGCTGGGTGCCAGGACCATCGACGAGGTCCTGGCATTTCCATTCGAACGGGCGTAACCCTACACCAGTTCGGCGAAGGCTTCGCCAAGGCGGACGGTTTTGCCGGGCGTCTGCTCCGGATTCCAGGTCACCCGGCCTTTGGGGAAGACCATAATCACGGTTGAGCCGAGTCGGAAACGTCCCATTTCCTCACCTTTCTGGAGGGTGATGGCGTCGTCGCCGGCGTAGCGGGTGGTGGCGACCTGGCCGCCGCCCGGTGCGACGATGCCGGCCCAGGAGGTTTCGACGCTGCCGACGATCATGGCGCCAACCAGTACCAGCGCCATGGGGCCGGCGTCGGTGTCGAACAGGCAGGCCACTCGTTCATTCCGGGCGAACAGGTTGGGCACGTTGTCCGCGGTCACCGGGTTTACCGAGAACAGCTTGCCCGGGATATACACCATCTCCCGCAGCGTGCCAGTAACCGGCATGTGAATGCGGTGGTAATCCTTCGGTGACAGGTAGATGGTGGTGAATTCGCCATCCTCGAATGCCTGGGCGCGTTCGGCGTCGCCGCCGAGCAGTTCGGTCAGACTGAACGACTGGCCTTTGGCCTGAAATACCCGGTCGTTGCGGATCTGTCCAAGTTGGGAAATGGCGCCGTCCACGGGCGAGATCAGGGTCTTCTCACCCTCTGCAATCGGGCGAATGCCCGGCTTCAGAGCGCGGGTAAAGAAGGCGTTGAAGCTGGGGTAGGCTTCCGGATCCGGTTCGGCGGCTTCGCTCATGTCAACGCCGTAGCGGTCGATAAACCATCGAATGACGCGATTTTTCAGTGCCGGTGTACGGTCGTTGTCCGCCAGTTTGCCGGCCAGGCGGGAGACGGCCAGCTGCGGTGTAACGTACTGGCTTAACACGAACAGTTTATCGAGCATTCACACGGACCCTCTGCTTGCAAAGTCGCGCAGTTTAGCAAATCCCGGAGTCTGTATAGAAATTGTTTCACGGCTTCGCGGTTGGCACAGGGCCTTGCTATTATCTGGTCAACCTCGGCGCTACGGCGCCCAGCCTCGGCTGGCAACCACAACATAAGGCGTGTGAAGTTCCCATGTTACTGATCGTTGGTGCGGTTATCGTCCTGGCCTGTGTTCTGACGGGCTATGTTCTCCACGGCGGCAATCTGATGGTGCTCTGGCAGCCCACCGAAGTCCTGATTATTTTCGGGGCGGCCCTGGGCTCGTTCATCATTGCCAATCCCCTGCACACCATCAAGGAGGTATTTGGCAAGCTGCTGCAGCTGATCACCGGCTCGCCCTACAACAAAGCCTATTACATGGATCTGCTCAGTCTGCTGTACGAGATTTTCGACAAATCCCGCAAGCAGGGCGTGATGTCGATCGAGGAAGACATCGAGAACCCGGAGAGCAGTCAGATTTTCAGTCGCTATCCGGCGGTGATGAAATCCAAGGAACTGTTGGCGTTTATTACTGACTATCTGCGCATCATCAGCTCCGGCAACATGGCGACGCACGAACTCGAAGGCATGATGGAGAACGAGATCGAAAGCCGTCAGCACGAGTTGGAAGAACCTGCCCATGCGGTCAACAAGATCGCCGATGCGCTGCCGGGGCTGGGGATCGTGGCGGCGGTGCTGGGCATCGTGATCACCATGAACTTCCTCACTGAGGGGCCGGAAAAAATTGGTTTGAGTGTCGCCGCGGCACTGGTGGGAACCTTCCTGGGCATCTTCATGGGGTATGGCTTTGTTGGTCCGGCTTCCATCGCGCTGGAGCATGCCGCCAAATACGAACTCAAGGCCTATGAGTGTGTGAAGTCGTCCCTGGTCGCCACAGTGTCCGGCCAGGCGCCGCAGATGGCTATTGAATTCGGTCGTAAGGCCTTGCCAACCGATAAACGTCCTGGGTTTCAGGAGCTGAATGATCACGTTAAGTCTAAGTAAACCTTCGCGAAAGTCCTGATCCGGGCGGGAGTAGTCGGGTGGAAGAACAACCGATCATCGTCAAGCGCAAGAAAAAGGTCGTTGGAGGCCACCATGGCGGCTCCTGGAAGGTGGCGTTTGCCGACTTTGCCACCGCGATGATGGCATTTTTTCTGGTGCTCTGGCTGACCGCCACCGCCTCGCCAGAACAGAAGCGAGCCGTCGAGGGCTATTTTCGGGATCCCGTCGGCTTCACCGAGGGCGGTTCGCCCAATCCGATTGATTTGGAGGGCAGCGCGTCGGTGGTGAAAGAAGCCAGCCCGGACATCGAGTCCAGTCAGATCCAGATCGAAGATGAGGTGGTTGACCAGTTGTCGGAAACCCTGGAGCAGCGTCGGATGGAAGAGCTGTTCCAGGAGCTGAAAGAGCGGATTGAACAGAGCCCGACGCTGCAGGAGTTCAAGGATCAGCTGCTGCTGGACATCACCGACGAAGGCCTGCGCATTCAGATCGTCGATCGCTCCGGCCGGCCGATGTTCGACAGTGGGCGTGCCGAACTGAAGTACTATTCTCAGGAGATTCTGTTTGAGCTGGCCAAGAAACTGGGCTCGATCAATAACAAGCTCAGCATCACCGGTCACACCGATGCAACCCCCTTCAGTGGCCGTCCAGGGTACACCAACTGGGAGTTGTCTGCCGACCGTGCCAACACCGCCCGGCGCGCGCTTGTGGCGGGTGGCGTACGTGGCGAACAGATCGCCCGCGTCGTTGGTCTGGCGGATTCCGTGCTCTATGATCAGGAGGATCCCACCGCGCCGGTCAACCGGCGGATTTCGATCATTGTGCTCAACAAAAAAGCGGCCGACAGCATTCAGAGCCGAGCCGGGCGAGGTGAGGTGCCGGTCATTGATCTGACTCGCCCGGATGAAGCGCAAGAAGAGGCGGCCATGGAGCAACTGCGCAGCGGCGACTGGCTGCAGGAGCGCGAAGAGCCGAGTCCCGGCGAGTTGAGCTGGTAGTCCGGTCGCTAGTCTACCCGCAGGCCCCGGGCCTGCTGTTCCGCCATATCGGCCAGAATCCGGTGAAAACTTTTCAGACGTTCCGGGCAGATCCTGCCTTGTTCGGCGGCCTGCTCAATGGCGCACCCCGGATCGCCAAGGTGGCGGCAGTTGCGGAATTTGCAGGTGCCGATCAGATCCCGGATTTCCCGAAAACCGTATTCGATTTCCTGCGGTGTCATGTGCCACAGGCCGAATTCGCGAATGCCCGGTGAGTCGATCAGATCGCCGCCAATGGGCAGGTGAAACAGCTTGGCGGTGGTGGTGGTATGAACGCCCTTGCCGGTGCTCTCCGAAACCGCACCGACCCGGATCGATTCCTCCGGCAGCAGGGTCTGGATAATCGACGACTTGCCGACCCCGGATTGGCCAACGAACACGCTGGTTCGGTCACGCACCAGCTCGGTGACTTCCGGCGACGGCCGGCCGCCGGACTCGGCCGCCGAGGTGCGCACCACCGGGTAGCCAAGAGCCTGGTAGCGCGCCAGCAGCTCGTCAATCTGCACCCGGTTATGGTCGTCGATCAGGTCGGTTTTGTTCAGCAGGATGACCGCGGGAATGTCGGTGGTCTCGGACGCCACCAGATAGCGGTCGATCAGGTTGTCGTGGGGTTCCGGCTCCGGTGCGATCACCAGAATGATGTGATCGATGTTGGCGGCCACCGGTTTGAGGGCGCCAAAATTGTCCGGGCGCTGAAGCAGGTTGCGGCGGTCGCAGCGGGCGACGATCACACCGGTGTCGCTTTTGCCCGGTCGCCAGACCACCCGGTCGCCGGTGACCAGGCTGTCGATGTTGGCGCGAACAAAGCATCGGAACACCTGGCCGCCGTGTTCGCCCTCCAGCGCCTCGACATCCAGTTGCTGACCATAGTGGGCAATGATCAGCCCTTCCTGCTCCGGACCCAGTTCGCCCGCTTCGGCCTGCGCCGCAACGGCTTTTTCCTTGCGGGCAGCGCGGGCGGCCCGCTCCTGCTGGATTTTCTGGATGCGCCACTGTTGTTGTTTGTTCAGTCGCCGTTTCGCCATAGGGGAATCAAACTGGTCCGTGAAAGTGTGTCTTGGTCTGTGCCATCATACTGGAATCAGTATTTTACGACAGGTATACGCGGTGTTCCCGGCGATGCAAACGCCTTGGCGCACCGGTACCGGAAGATGATTTGACGCTGGAGACCTTGCCGATGGCAGACAGTAATCGCCTTGTGTGGATAGACCTGGAAATGACCGGCCTGGATCCGGACAAGGAGCGCATCATTGAGATGGCGACCATTGTCACCGATGCCGAGCTGAACGTGGTTGCCGAGGGGCCGGTGATTGCGATCCATCAACCCGACAGCCTGCTGGCGGCGATGGATGAGTGGTGCACCCGCACCCACGGCGCTAGTGGTCTGACCGAACGGGTTCGCCAGA
>JBPEXU010000474.1:0-3765 GCA_052031225.1 Marinobacter sp.
CCGGCGGTTCTGGCCCGGTGTCCGTCGGTGATGGCGCACGGGGTCATCCACGGCTCCGAGTTGGCGCCGCTGCTGGCGACTGCGACGGTGGTGGTGTGTGGCCCGGGCATTGGTCAGGGGGGCTGGGGGCAGCAGATGCTGCAGCAGGTGCTGGCCTCTGACCTTCCTCGTGTCCTGGATGCCGACGCGCTGAATCTGCTGGCCGGCCGGGTGGCGGTGCCTTCGGATCGCCAGGTGTTGACGCCTCACCCCGGCGAAGCAGCCCGTTTGCTGGGGTGTGGTGTGGCCCAGGTGGAGGCGGATCGGATCGCGGCGGCGGAACAGCTTCAGTCGCTGTACGGTGGCGTCGTCCTGCTGAAAGGCGCGGGCACCGTCATTGCGTCCGGCGGCAAGACCGTGGATATTGTCAGCGGTCGCAACCCGGGTATGGCGACCGCCGGCATGGGCGATGTCCTGGCCGGCATGATCGGTGCCCTCGCCGGGCAGCTTGAGAGTCTGTCTGAGGCGGCAGTGGTCGGGGCCTGTGCGCACCTGGCTGCCGCCAACCGGGCCAGTCAGGCCAAAGGGTATATGGGCCTGATCGCAACCGACGTGATTGAGGCCTTGCCCGACACCTATCGGCGTTTCGAATCAGTCGAGCCGATGACCCTGGAGGACAAATGACGATTTTTGGCAATGAGCGTCGCCTGTTCCTTGAGGGCGAGGCGGAAACCGAAAAACTGGGCTCCGCGCTGGCCCGGCTTGCCGCCGAGTCCGGTCAGGGCCTGACGGTGTTTCTTGACGGTGATCTGGGCATGGGCAAAACCACCCTCAGCCGGGGAGTGATGCGCGGTCTGGGCCATGAGGGCGCGGTGAAGAGCCCGACCTACACCCTGGTGGAGCCCTACGAGCACCTGACGCCGGCCACTTACCATTTCGATCTTTACCGGCTCGGCGATCCCGAAGAGCTGGAGTACATGGGGATCCGGGACTATTTCGAGGGTAACAACCTGTGCCTGATCGAATGGCCGGAGCGGGGCCAGGGGGTGTTGCCCGAGCCGGACCTGGACATTCACATCGAGCGTGAGGGTGAGGGGCGATCCGTGGTCATCCGGGCCCGTTCCGAGCACGGCGCGCATCTGATGAACGAACTGGAGCTGATTGGCCCTGAGCGCTGACGCTCAGAAGCGATCAATAGACGGTGGGTTAGCGGTATGACAAAACAAACACGAACGCTGGTAACGGCCCTGACCCTGATGCTCGCGTGCGTGCTGGCAGGCCCGGCATCGGCGGCTGGCCGAGTGGAGGGCGCCCGGATCTGGCCGGCACCGGATCATACCCGGCTGGTTCTGGATACCTCGGCACCGCTGGAGCACAACATTTTTTCCCTCAGTGGTCCGGCGCGTCTGGTGATCGACTTGCAGGACGCTGCCCTGAAAGCCGACCTCGATAAACTCGATCTCCAGGGCAGCCCGATCCAGCGCATCCGCAGCGCGCCGAGAAACGGCAATGACCTGCGGGTTGTGCTGGACCTCAAGAACGACATCAAGCCGCGCAGCTTTCAGCTGAAGCCGAACCAGCAGTACGGTCACCGCCTGGTGATCGATCTGATTGATGAGGGTGGCAGTCGTTTGGACAAACCGACTCAGCCCACGGTAACCCAGAGTGCCGCCGACAAACGCGATATCATTGTGGTGATTGATGCCGGGCACGGCGGTGAGGACCCCGGCGCGATCGGACCGCGTGGAACCCGGGAAAAAGACGTGGTGCTGAAGATGGCGAAGACCCTCGCCAGGCTGATTGACGAACAGCCCGGATATGCCGCGAAACTGACCCGGACCGGCGACTACTACATCGGCCTGCGCAATCGTACCC
Source organism: Marinobacter sp. (assembly GCA_052031225.1). Lineage (GTDB taxonomy): Bacteria > Pseudomonadota > Gammaproteobacteria > Pseudomonadales > Oleiphilaceae > Marinobacter. The sequence goes on from JBPEXU010000474.1 coordinate 1,855, forward strand.
TGCTGGCCCGCAAGTACAACGCCGACCTGTTTGTGTCGGTTCACGCCGATGCCTTCCGTACGCCTCAACCCAAAGGCGCCTCGGTCTTCGCCCTGTCCCAGCGCGGCGCCACGAGTGAAACTGCACGCTGGCTGGCCCAGAGTGAAAACCGTTCCGACCTGATTGGCGGCACCGGCGGGGTGTCCCTCGATGGCCGGGACGACATGCTGGCGGGTGTGCTGCTGGATCTGTCCATGACCGCCAGCATCAACGCCAGTCTGGGTGTCGGCGGTTCCGTTCTCAAAGAATTGGGCGGTGTCACCAAGCTGCACAAGCCGGGGGTTGAGCAGGCCGCGTTCGTGGTGCTCAAATCTCCGGATATCCCGTCAATTCTGGTCGAAGCGGGTTTCATCTCCAATCCTCAGGAGGAAAAGAACCTGTCTACGGACTGGTACCGCAACAAGCTGGCCCGGGCGATCATGGCAGGTATCGACGATTACTTCCGCAAAACGCCGCCGCCCGGGACCTTGCTGGCCTGGCAGAAACAGCAGGGCCAGAACGCCAAGGCGGTCAGCCACTACCGCATCCGAGCCGGCGACACCCTGTCCCAGCTGGCCCGGGAGTACCGGATCTCGGTCAACGAGCTGATGCGGTTTAACGGCCTGAGCGACGACCGTGTTATGGTAGGGCAAACCATTCGTATTCCCGCATCCTGAGTAAGAGGTTTCCCCGAACCATGCCCCACATTCGTTTGCTGTCACCCCGGCTGGCTAACCAGATCGCTGCGGGTGAAGTGGTGGAGCGTCCTGCATCGGTCGTAAAGGAACTGGTTGAAAACGCCCTCGACGCGGGCGCGCGCCGAGTGGATGTCGAGATTGAGCAGGGTGGCATCAAGCTCATCCGGGTCCGCGACGATGGCTGTGGTATCGACAAGGAAGATCTGCCCCTCGCGCTCAGCCGCCACGCCACCAGCAAGATTACCAGCCTTGATGATCTGGAAGCGGTGGCGTCTCTGGGCTTTCGGGGCGAGGCCCTGGCCAGTATCAGCTCGGTGTCGAGGCTGTCGCTGACCTCCCGCACGGCGGATCAGGAGGCGGCCTCCCGGGTCGAGGTGGAAGGCCGTGACATGGATGCGCGACTGTCACCGGCGGCGCACCCGGTGGGCACCACGGTCGAGGTCCGGGATCTGTTTTTCAACACCCCCGCGCGCCGTAAGTTCCTGCGCACCGAAAAGACCGAGTTCAACCATGTCGAGGAATGCCTGCGCCGACAGGCGCTGAGCCGTTTCGATACCGGCTTCACCCTGCGCCATAACCAGCGGGTGGTGCAGAATCTCCGCCCGGCTGAATCCGACCTGGATCGCGAGCGCCGGATCGGTGCGCTGTGCGGCCAGCAGTTTATCGACAACGCCGTGGTGATCGACGCCGAAGCGACCGGGCTTCGGCTGTGGGGCTGGGTGGCCCTGCCAACGTTTTCCCGGAGTCAGGCGGATCTGCAGTATTTCTTTGTCAATGGCCGGGTCATCCGGGACCGGCTGGTGGCCCATGCGGTTCGCCAGGCCTACCGGGATGTGTTGTACAACAACCGGCATCCGGCGTTTGTGCTGTATCTGGAGGTGGATCCGGCCTCGGTCGATGTCAATGTGCATCCGACCAAGCACGAGGTGCGCTTCCGAGACGGTCGCCTGGTGCACGATTTTATCTTCCGCACTCTGCACAAGGCGCTCGCCGACGTTCGGCCGGACGACCACCTGCGTGGCGCGGTGGCCCAGTCGGTGGTTCGGGAAGAGGGGCAGGGGGCTGCGTCCGCGCAGACCGATCCAGCCGCCACGGGTTGGCGCTACCCGGCGGGTAGCGTGGCGGATGCGCGCAGCGGCAGTCCGCTCACCGGCGGTGCCGCTGCTACCGCGCCGCAGCAGGAATGGCGGGCCAG
>JBPEXU010000475.1:0-10337 GCA_052031225.1 Marinobacter sp.
CCATGCGCTCGGGCAATGGAGATATAGGCAGAAGAGCAAAACGCCCGTCGGTTATAAATCACATCAGGGTAAGTCAGATAAAGGCTTCGGCTAATCCAGCCTACAGACTGTTCACCTATTCCTCCCAAGCCGGAAAGCGAGGATGGGTGGCCCCTCCCAAAAATGTCGCCGGCCAAGGATGGCCGGCGCCAAGCGCACATGGATGTGCTCGTAGCGGTTTTTGGGAGGGGCCACCCATCCTTGCCACCGCCCAATCAGGCAGGCCAGGGCCAGAACAGAGTCCACACATCAAGAGCTGACTTTAAGCACCACTTTGCCGGTAGCACGACGCTCTGTCAGGGCACCAAGGGCCTTGGCATAATCCTCGAAATCATAAACCTCGCTGACCTTCGGATCGATCTTGCCCTCGGCGTACATCTGCAGCAACTCCATCATATTCTGGGCGCTGGTCTGCGGTTCGCGCTGGGTGAAGCTGCCCCAGAACACACCGACCAGCGAGCAGCCCTTCAGCAACGTCAGGTTTGCCGGGATCTTGGGAATCTCGCCCGCCGCAAACCCGATAACCAGATGCCGGCCGTTCCAGCCCATGGTTCGCAATGCCTGCTCGGTGAAGTCACCGCCCACCGGGTCGTAGATCACATCCACACCCTTGCCCTTGGTCAGCTTCTTCACCGCGTCTTTGAGCGGCTGTTCCGAGTAGTTGATCAGCTCGTCGGCGCCCGCCTCCTGGGCGACTTTCAGCTTTTCCGCGGTGCTGGCGGCGGCAATGACTTTGGCACCCATGGCCTTGCCAAGCTCCACCGCCGCCAGGCCAACACCGCCACTGGCACCGAGCACCAGCAGGGTTTCGCCGGGCTGCAAATCAGCCCGCTGTTTCAGCGCATAGTAAGAGGTGCCGTACACCATCATGAACGCGGCGGCTTTCTCGTCCGACAGGGTGTCCGGGATGGGAAGCAGGTTCGATTCCGGCGCAATCACTTCCTCGGCAAACGCGCCCCAGCCGGTCAATGCCGCCACCCGGTCGCCCGGCTTGAAGCGGGTCACTTTGTCGCCCACCTCGATCACCTCGCCCGACAGTTCCCCGCCCGGAGAAAACGGCATCGGCGGCTGGAACTGATACTTGCCCTGAATGATCAGGGTGTCCGGGAAATTCAGCCCCGCGGCCTTGACCCGGATTTTCACGCCACTGCCTTTCACCACTGGGCTGGGAATGTCTTCGATGACCAGGTTCTCCGCCGGTCCGTATTCCTTACACAAAATCGCTTTCATTGGGGCTCCTGACTGTCGTTGTTATCGGGCCGTGGCCGCTTCTAGTTCAAGCGTTCAAACTAATCAGACTCGGACCCGTACGCAAATCAGGCTGCCTTATGTCCCGCCATAACCCGGGCTTATCGGGTGCAGGTGATTCCGCCCGCGTTTTCCGCTATGCTTCGCGCACCCCGGCCAGGGCCCGGCATACGCCCCGCACCATCGTGTCTTTCCGCCAGGAATCGCCATGTTCGACATCATCTACTTTCTGGAAATGATCGGGATCGTCGCCTTTGCCATTTCAGGCATGATCGTCGCGCGCTCCAAGAACATGGACCCGGTGGGCGTGTTCACCATCGGGTTTATTACCGCCCTGGGCGGCGGCACCCTGCGTGACCTGATCATGGACAACCACCCGCTGTACTGGATCAAGCACGAGGAACAGCCGATCCTGATCCTGGCGATGGCCATTGTGTTCAGCTACTGGCACCGGGCCGAGCGCCTGCGCGAATCCCGGATCGTGTTTCCGGACGCCATCGGCCTGGGCATTTTTTCCATCCTCGGAGCCCAACTGGCCCTGGATCTGGGCCATTCCTGGTTCATTGCCTCGCTGCTGGGGGTGATGACCGGCACCTTTGGCGGTGCGCTGCGCGACACCCTGTGCAACGAAGTGCCGTTCATCTTCCGCAAGGACCAGATCTACGCCTCGATTTCCTTTGCCGGCTGCTGGCTGTATTTCGTCTGCCAGTGGTTCCTGGACAGCGAAACCCTGGCGCTGACCATCGGCCTGCTGTTTATTGTCATCGTCCGGATGCTCGCGGTGCGCTTTGATATCCGTCTGCAACGGGACCCCGGGCACAGCTGACCCGAACAGCCGGTTCCGGGCCCGGCAATCATCCCTTGGCGTTGGCGCGATCAGGCGGTAACATTGCCGTTTTTTCATGCAAGTCGACACATTCTGATCGGTTCGGACTTGAATCCCCAAACTTCCAGTATCCTGTGAGGCAGACCCCCGTCATGCTTGAACGACTGTTCCAACTCCAGGCCCACGGCACCACCGTTCGTAGAGAAGTGGTTGCGGGCATCACCACCTTCCTGACCATGGCCTATATCATCGTGGTCAACCCGAGCATCCTGTCGTCTACCGGCATGGATTTCGGTGCGGTGTTCGTCGCTACCTGTCTGGCGGCGGTCATCGGCACTCTGATCATGGGCCTGTGGGCCAACTATCCGATCGCACTGGCACCGGGCATGGGCCTGAACGCGTTCTTCTCGTTCACCGTGGTCGGCAGCATGGGCTACAGCTGGCAGGTGGCGCTGGGCGCGGTGTTCCTGTCCGGTCTGATCTTCTTCCTGCTGAGCCTGGTCAAGGTCCGGGAGTGGATCATCAACAGCATTCCGCTGTCCCTGCGCTTTGGCATTTCCGCCGGTATCGGGTTCTTTCTGGCGCTGATCGCCCTGAAAAATGCCGGCATCGTCGTCGATCATCCGGCAACACTGGTGGGCCTGGGCGACATCAAGGTGGCCGAGGCGCTGCTGTTCTTCGGTGGTTTCGTGCTGATCTGTGCGCTGTCGTTCCGTCGCGTCACCGGTGCGGTCATGATCGGCATTCTGGCGGTCACCGCCATCGCCATGATGCTCGGCCTGGTGGAATACAAGGGCTTCATTTCCGCCCCGCCCAGCCTGGCCCCCACCTTCATGCAGCTGGACCTGGCCGGCGCCCTGAACGTGGGCATGATCAGCGTGATCTTTGCCTTCCTGTTCGTGGACCTGTTCGACACCTCCGGCACCCTGATCGGTGCCGCTCAGCGCGGCGGCCTGCTGGACAAAGACGGTAAACTGCCGCGTCTGGGCCGTGCCCTGATGTCCGATTCCGTCGCCACCATGTCCGGCGCCGCCCTCGGTACCTCCACCACCACCAGCTACATCGAATCCACCGCCGGGATTTCCGCCGGGGGCCGCACCGGCCTGACCGCCGTGGTGGTGGCTGCGCTGTTCCTCGCCTGTCTGCTGCTGTCGCCGATTGCCAGCATCATCCCGCCCTACGCCACCGCGCCGGCGCTGCTGTATGTGGCGGTACTGATGGCCAGCGGCCTGAAGCTGATAGACTGGGACGACATCACCGATGCCGCTCCGGCCATCGTGACCGCGCTGACCATGCCGCTGACCTTCTCCATCGCCAACGGCATTGCCCTGGGCTTCATTACCTACGCGGTGATCAAGGCCCTGTCTGGCCGCTGGTCGGACCTGAACGCCAGCGTGGTGACCATCGCCGTGGTATTCATCCTGAAATTCATGTTCCTGGATGCCGCCTGAGCGGCATCCGGTCCTGAGACTGACTGACCATGGATTATTTCTCCGAAAGCATCAAAAACGCCATCCGCACCGTGCCCGACTGGCCGAAACCGGGCGTGGCCTTCCGCGACATCACCACGGTTTTGCAGGATAAAACCGCGTTCCGGAAGCTGATCGACGCCTTCGTCCACCGCTACCACGGCCAGAAAATCGACGCGGTGGCGGCGGTCGACGCCCGCGGCTTCATCATTGGCTCCGCGCTGGCGTATGAGCTGAACGCCTCGCTGGTTCTGGTGCGCAAGAAGGGCAAGCTGCCCTTTGACACCCTGGTGGAAGACTACGAGCTGGAGTACGGCACCGCCTCGGTCGAGCTGCACAAGGACGCCTTCAAGGCCGGTGACAAGGTGGTGCTGGTCGACGATCTGATCGCCACCGGCGGCACCATGCTGGCAGCGTCCCGCCTGATCCGGCGCATTGGCGCGGAAATCGTGGAGGTGGCAGCGATGATCGATCTGCCCGACCTGGGCGGCTCCCGCAAGCTGCAGGAAGAGGGCCTGCAGGTTTATACTGTGTGTTCGTTCGAGGGAGACTGATCACACACAGGAGGCGGCCATGCCCGACTACCAGCACCATTGGAAGGACGGAACCCCTGTACACCTTCCGCTTGGCAAAATTGTCTGTATTGGCCGCAACTACGCGGAACACGCCAAAGAACTGAACAACCCCGTCCCAGACGAACCGCTGCTGTTCATCAAGCCCGCAACCGCAGCGGTTCACATCACCCGCCCCATCGAACTGCCCCAGAACCGGGGCGAGGTTCACTACGAAACCGAGCTGGCGGTACTGATTGGCCGTCCGCTGACGCAGGCCTCGGCCAGCGAGGCCGAAGCCGCCATTCTCGGGTACGGCCTGGCTCTGGACCTGACGCTTCGGGATGTGCAGACCCGACTGAAAGAAAAAGGCCACCCCTGGGAACGGGCGAAAGCCTTTGACGGCGCCTGCCCACTCTCGCCGTTCGTGTCCGCCGACAAGCTGCGCGGCGACAACATCGGTTTCAGCCTCGACATCGACGGCGAACGGCGCCAGACCGGCCACACCCGAGAGATGCTGAACCCGGTGGTGCCGCTGATCGCCCACATGAGCAGCCAGTTTTCCCTGATGCCGGGCGATGTGGTGCTGACCGGCACGCCCAAAGGCGTCGGCCCGCTGCAGTCCGGGCAAACGCTTACTCTGGAACTGGAAGAGCTGTTGTTTCTGCAAACCCAGGTGGTATAAACCGTGGTAGGCCGGGGCAACCGCCCCCGGATTCCACGAGCAAGGGACACGCAGGCACCATGGCAAAGAAACCGGTCACATCCCGCACAGGACGCTTTCTCAAACTCGCCGGCATGACCGCCTCGGTGGCCGGGCAGTACGCCGGCCAGAAGGCCCGCAGCCTGCTGAGCAGTGAAAACGACGACGGCGCCCGCAGCGAGAGTTACACCCGCATGGCCGGCCAGATCGCCGATACCCTCGGCGAGCTCAAGGGCGCGGTCATGAAGGTGGGCCAGATCGCCTCCCAGACCCAGGACTTCCTGCCCCGGGAGTTCTCCGAGGCCTTGGAAAAACTGCAGAAAGAAGCGCCCCCGATGCCGTTCGAGACGATTGTCGGGCAGATCGAATCGGAACTGGGCCAGCCCCTGGGCGAGCTGTTCGAGTACGTTCAGGAAGCCCCTTACGCCTCCGCCAGCATCGGCCAGGTGCATCGCGCGCGCCTGCACGACGGCACCGACGTCATCGTCAAGGTGCAGTATCCGGGGGTCGATGAGTCCTGCGACTCCGACCTCAAACAGCTGCGCCTGGCCCTGAAACTGGGCGGCCTGTTAAAAATGCCCAAGGAGAGCGTGGATCAGCTGTTCGGTGAGATCCGGGAGCGCCTGCGCGAAGAACTCGACTACGAAAACGAAGCCCGCAACATCGCGCTGTTCCGGGATTTCCACAAGGATCAGCCCTGGGTCCGGATCCCGGCGGTCATCCCCAGCCACTCCACCCGGCGGGTACTGACGCTGGAACTGGTGGAGGGCGATCATGTCAGCCAGGTGACCCCCGAGCGCTACGATCAGGACACCATTAACCTGATCGGACACCGGATTTTCACCCTGATGGCCGACCAGCTGTTCCGTTTCCGGTGCATTCACGGCGACCCCCACGCCGGCAATTTCGCCTACCGACCGGACGGCACCATCATCCTGTACGACTTCGGCTGCGTGAAGAAACTCAAACCGGAGATCGTCGAGGCCTACCGCAAGGCCCTCACCGCCGCGCTGGCTGGCGACTACGAGGCTCTGGACCAACACCTGATCGACCTGGGCGCCCGGGTTGAAAACCAGCCGGCGGTCGACGAAGCCTACTATGCGATGTGGCGGGACATCCTGATTGTGCCTTTCCTGAGCGATCAGCCCTACGACTTCGCCGAAGCGGACATCCACAAGCATGTCGCGGCCAAGACCAGCACCGTGTTCAAGTACCTGGATTACTTCAAGCCGCCGGTGGAGAGCATCTTCATTGACCGGATGATTGCCGGGCACTACTGGATGATGAAGCGGCTGGGGGTGCAGGCGGCGTTCCGGAAAGACCTGGAAAGCTACCTCGCCGGCTGAGGCGTCAGCGGCTCAGGGTGTTGACCCATTCGGCCACGCCCTCGGACGCGCCCTTGCGAATCACCCGGGCGCGGGAAACGCTGGCTGGCTCGCCGGGGTCGATGACCGTGATCGGCACGTCCCGGTCGACCTCGTAGACCAGCCCGGCAGCGGGATAGACCTGTAGCGAGGTGCCAACGATCAGCAGATGATCGGCCGTGCGCACAACCTCGGCGGCGTGCGCCAGCATCGGCACTTCCTCACCAAACCAGACGATGTGCGGCCTCAGCTGCGTGCCCCGGTCGCAGGTGTCACCGGGACGAATGCTGCCGTAACCGATGTCGTATACCAGCTCGGGATAACCAGAGCTGCGCGCCTTGGTCAGCTCACCGTGCAGGTGCACCACGGTACTGGAGCCGCCGCGCTCATGCAGATCGTCAACGTTCTGGGTCACCACCGTGACCCGGTAACGCTGCTCCAGCTCGGCCAGCAGCCGATGGGCCGGGTTGGGCTCGACCTCCCGGAGCTGGCGGCGGCGCTCGTTGTAAAAGCGCAGCACCAGTTCCGGGTTTCGTTCAAACGCCTCGGGTGTGGCAACGTCGTAGACACTGTACTGCTCCCACAACCCGCCGTTGTCACGGAAGGTGGAGAGTCCGCTTTCGGCGCTGATGCCGGCGCCGGTGAGTACGACGATGTGCTCCTGCATCAGTCGAAGATCTTACCCGGATTCATGATGCCGTTGGGGTCGAAAACCTGCTTGATGCCCTTCAGGTAGGCGATTTCCGCCTCGCTGCGGGTGTAATGCAGGTAGGGCTTCTTGGTCATGCCCACGCCGTGCTCGGCGGAGACGCTGCCCTGGTACTTTTCGACGATCTCGAACACCCACTTGTTGACCTGCTGGCACTTCTCGAAGAAATCTTCGTTCGCCATGCCCTCGGGCTTGAGAATGTTCAGGTGCAGGTTGCCGTCGCCGATGTGGCCGAACCAGATGATTTCGAAGTCCGGATAGTGCTCGGTGACCACCGCGTCGATTTCCTGCAGGAAACCGGGCACCTTGGAGACCACCACAGAGATGTCGTTCTTATAAGGCGTGCGCGGGGCGATGGATTCCGAAATCCGCTCCCGCAGCTGCCACAGGTTGTGGGCCTGGGTTTCACTCTGGCTGATGACACCGTCCAGTACCCAACCCTCTTCGACGCAGCGCTCGAACAGCGCCATGGCGTCGTCCATGACCTGATCCGAGACCGCCTCGAACTCCAGCAGCGCGTAGTAAGGCGCTTCGGTGTCAAACGGCGCCTGCACCTGGCCGTGGGCCAGGACGTGCTGCATCGCCTGATGGGAGAAGAACTCGTAGGCGGTCAGATCGATTTGTTTCTGGAACGTCTGCAGCACGTCCATGGTGTTGGTGAGGTCGTTCAGGCCCAGCACCAGCACCGTCAGGTTGTCGGGCTTGCGCGACAGCTTCATGGTCGCTTCGGTAATGAACCCCAGGGTGCCTTCGGCGCCGATGAACAGGTGCCGCAGGTCATAGCCGGTGTTGTTCTTTTCCAGATCCTTGTTCAGATCGAGGATGTCGCCCTTGCCCGTCACCACTTTCAGACCAGCCACCCAGTCCCGGCTCATGCCGTAGCGGATCACCTTGATGCCGCCGGCGTTGGTGGACAGGTTGCCACCCAGCTGGCTGGACCCGGCGGAGGCAAAATCGACCGGGTAGTACAGGCCGTTGTCCTCGGCGAAGTTCTGCAGCTGCTCGGTGACCACGCCGGCCTGGCACCGAACGGTGCGGTCACTGGCGTTGAAGTCGAGAATCTGGTTCATGTTGTCGAACGCCACCACCACTTCGCCGTTGGCGGCGACGGCGCCGGCGCTCAGGCCGGTGCGACCGCCGGAAGGCACCAGGGCAACCTGATGCTCATTGGCGAACCGGACCAGCGCCTGCACCTGTTCGGTGGTCTTGGGCAGTACGATGGCCAGCGGTTTGGGCGGGTAGATCTTGGTCCAGTCCTTGCCGTAGGCGTCCAGATCCGCCGGATCGGTGAGGACTTTGCCGGGGGTGTCGCCAGAAGCCACCAATTGCTGGAGCGCGGAGATGATCTGTTCGGAGTTCATGGATACGTTGGTCTCGTCTGGGTTGGTCCGGAGGCCTGTTGCCAAAGGGTTCACAAGGAATGGACAGAGGCCAACCGGCGCGCTGTGAAAATCTGCGTTTATGGTATCATACCGCCCCTGTTCTGTGAGCCAGCCCTGACGATCACTGGCCGCAGGTCATTTCACGTGACGAAAGGTTCGGAAGCAAGCCCATGTCAACTACGTCTCTCGAAAAGAGCAAAATCCGGATCCTGCTGCTGGAAGGCGTCCATCAATCGGCGATTGATACCCTCAATGCGGCGGGCTACACCAACATCGAGTATCTGACCCATTCCCTGGGCGAGGAAGAGCTGATCGACAAGATCGCCGACGCGCATTTCATCGGCATCCGCTCCCGCACCCAGCTGACCGAGAAGGTACTTGATGCCGCCAAGAAACTGGTGGCAATCGGCTGCTTCTGTATCGGTACCAATCAGGTTGACCTGAAAGCGGCCACCCGCCGTGGCATTGCCGTCTTCAACGCCCCCTTCTCCAACACCCGCTCGGTGGCTGAACTGGTGCTGGCCCAGGCCATCCTGTTGCTGCGCGGTGTCCCCGAGAAGAACGCACTGGCGCACCGTGGCAAGTGGCTGAAGTCGGCCAAGAACAGCTACGAGATCCGGGGCAAAAAACTGGGCATCATCGGCTACGGCAACATCGGTACCCAGTTCAGCGTTCTGGCCGAAGCTCTGGGCATGGAAGTCTACTTCTACGACGTGGTGTCGAAACTGCCGATCGGCAATGCGACTCAGGTCGGCACCCTGCAGGAACTGCTGAACATTGCCGACGTGGTCAGCCTGCACGTGCCGGAAACTCCGGCCACCAAGTACATGTTCAAGGCCGAGCAGTTTGCCCAGATGAAGCCCGGCAGCATCCTGATGAACGCCTCCCGCGGCACCGTGGTCGACATCGACGCGCTGGCCGACGCGCTGCGCTCCGGCAAGCTGCTGGGTGCCGCGATCGACGTGTTCCCGGTCGAGCCCAAGTCCAACGACGAGGAGTTTGTCTCGCCGCTGCGTGAGTTCGACAACGTTATTCTGACCCCGCACGTGGGCGGCTCCACCATGGAAGCCCAGGAAAACATCGGCCGCGAAGTGGCTGAGAAACTGGCCATGTACAGCGACAACGGCACCTCGGTATCCTCGGTGAACTTCCCGGAAGTGGCCCTGCCATCGCACCCGAATCAGCACCGTCTGCTGCACATCCACGAGAACGTGCCGGGCGTGATGTCCGAAATCAACCAGGTGTTTTCCGACAACGGCATCAACGTTTGCGGCCAGTACCTGCAGACCAAGGAAGACATCGGTTATGTGGTGGTCGACGTGGACAAGGCCTACGGCGAACTGGCGCTGGAGAAACTGCGTCAGGTCAAAGGCACCATCCGCTGCCGCGTCCTGTTCTGATCCAGATCCCGTACGGCACGCGAAACACAACCGGGGCGGCGCCCCGGTTTTTTTATGCCCATTGGGCCAAAACCACCGGCATTACCACGCTGTCACCCGTTCGTAATCGCCTCACCCTTGAGATCCTCGGTCAGAGCGCCATGCTAGTTAGTGTGTACGAACCGACGTACATGCACTCACTCAGCAAAGGAGGCAATTATGTCCCTGAAGGAATCATTGCAACGCAAGCTGGAAACCCAGACCGAAGAGTGGAGCAAGCGCATTGAAAGCCTGCGCGCCGATGCGGAAAGGCGCATGGCCGAGGCCGAGGACGAGAAGGCCGAGGCACAGATCCAGCGGGAGTTTTCCGAGCGGGTTCAGGATCTGGAAGACAAAATCGAAGCCGCCCGCAACAAACTGGGCGAAATCAAGGATTCCAGTGAGGATCAACTGGAAAACCTGAAGAAACACATCGAAGACTGGCTACCCAGCAACGCCAACTAAGCCCGTCTCCGAGTCCAACCTTGCAACAGAAAGCCCCGGCGCCGTCCTAGCGCCGGGGCTTTTCGTTACCCGGTGGGTTACTGCATCGGCACCAGCGTCAGCTCCACCCGGCGATTTTGTTCGCGCCCAGCGGCGGTGTCGTTGGAGGCGATGGGGTAGCGCT
>JBPEXU010000048.1:0-2817 GCA_052031225.1 Marinobacter sp.
ACGCCCAAGATCATCAAGAATGACCTGATCCGTTAATAGGGTCCGTTGCATCGAAGCCGCCGCGTAAAACCGGCGGCTTTTTTTGTGCTATTCTCACCCGCCTGAAATCTGTTGAGCGGAAGTTATGTCGTTGCCCAAACGCATTGTTCTGGTGGGCCCTATGGGGGCCGGTAAAACCACAATCGGTCGCATGTTGGCGCGTGAGCTGGGGTATCGTTTTCTGGATTCCGACCGGATCATTGAAGAGCGCTGCGGGGCAAACATTCCCTGGATCTTTGACGTCGAGGGCGAGGACGGCTTCCGGCAACGGGAGACGGCGATGCTGGCCGAGCTGTCCGAGCAGCCGCAGACGGTCCTGGCCACCGGCGGCGGTGCGGTCATGCGGGCAGAGAATCATCCGCTGCTGAAAAAGGATGCGGTGGTCGTCTATCTGAAAACGTCCATTGAGCAACAGGTTGAGCGGACACGCAAGGACCGGAACCGGCCGTTACTGCAGAATGACGACCCGGAGGCGGTGCTGCGAAAGCTGTTTGCACTTCGCGATCCCATCTATAGTCGGCTCGCGGATATCGTTATGTTTACCGACCGCAAGAGCCCCAGGCTGGTCGTGCGTCAACTGGTGAACCGGATCAACCCGAAGACGCCGCGCCACAAACGTCAAGTACGCAAGGAGGGTCGAAACCATGTCTAGGGTATACCACCGGCTGAGCGTTGACCTTGGTGACCGGAGTTACCCGATTATCGTCGGTACCGGCCTGCTCGGTCACTATGACCTATCGCCCTATGTTGCGGGCAACCAGGTCATGATTGTTACGAATGAGACTGTTGGGCCGCTCTATCTTGAGCAGGCGATCGACTGTTTTCCGGGCAAAGAGGTCTCCACGGTCGTGCTTCCGGATGGCGAGAAGTACAAAGACTGGCAGACTCTGAACCGGATTTTCGATGCCTTGCTGGAGGCCCGACATACCCGCCGAACCACTCTGGTTGCGCTGGGTGGCGGTGTGGTAGGTGATATGACCGGTTTCGCCGCGGCCTGTTACCAGCGCGGGGTGCCTTTTATCCAGATACCGACCACCCTGCTATCGCAGGTGGATTCCTCAGTCGGTGGTAAGACCGGAATCAATCACCCGCTGGGCAAAAATATGATTGGCGCCTTTCATCAGCCGCAGGCGGTTCTGATCGATACCGATAGCCTGACGACGCTGCCCGAGCGTGAAGTCTCAGCCGGCATCGCGGAAGTCATCAAATACGGGCTGATTCGGGAACCTGGATTTCTGGAATGGCTTGAGAAGAATGTGCCGGCTCTGCTGGATCGCGAACCCGCCGCCGTTGCAGAAGCGGTCTACCGGTCCTGCGCCTGCAAAGCCGATGTCGTTGCTCAGGATGAGAAAGAGAGCGGGCTCAGAGCCATTCTCAATCTCGGACATACCTTTGGGCACGCCATTGAAACCTACTCTGGGTACGGTACCTGGCTTCATGGGGAGGCAGTGGGTACCGGTATGATCATGGCGGCCGACCTCTCGCACCGAGAGCAAATGATTTCAGCCGCGGATCTGGAACGGGTGGCGGCACTGGTTCGTCAGGCTCGATTGCCCGAGCGGCCACCGGCGGGCATGACGCCAGCGGATTTTATGAATCTGATGGCAGTGGACAAAAAAAACGTGGACGGCCGGCTCCGGTTTGTGTTGCTTCGGCAGCTGGGAGAGGCGGTCGTCAGTTCTGAGGCCAGCGCTGACCATCTGGCGGCGACGTTGTCGGCGTTTTGCGACCAAGGGTGAATCCTCGTTAGCGGACGGCAGGGATGATAGCAGGTGGAACGTATCGACACGCGTGAAGACGGTGGGCTTTTTCCGAGATTGCAGCAGCGCTATGGTTTGAGGGCGGACCCTCTGGACATGGAGGCGCCGTTTTTGCCGGACGCAATGCGCCAGCATGCGCTGGAGAGCCTGCGTCATCTTTCCGGGTTTGGCGACATGGCCCTGGTACTAACCGGAGCGGCAGGTTCAGGGAAAAGCCGCCTGCTGGCAGAGCTGGTGCGCAGTGAGGCGTCCCGTCTCGATTTTCACCGGGTGCCCACAGCGGCGCTGACCAGCTCACAAGCCCTGGCGCGGGATCTGAGGGCGGTGGCTCGGGTCGGTATCCAGGCCGAAGTGGCGCCTCGGGAAGCCATTTACCAGTTTTTCCGCTGGTCCGAGTCCAAGGCCCGGAAAGGCCAGCGCATGGTCTTGCTCCTGGACGACGCGGATCGGGCGCCGCCGGAAGTGCTGCGCTTGGTGCTGTCGGCATTTTTGGCCGCCACCCGTTCCAGCGCCGCAGTGCCGGTGTTCGCTGGCAGTGACACGCTGGTCGACATGCTCGACATGAGTGTGCACTCCCATTCGGTGCACCAGATTCACCTGCGGCCACTGACCCGGGAGGAAATAAAAAGCTACCTGGAACCCCGTGTCCATAAGGCCGGTGGTAAGCCAGCAGAGTTGCTGACCAATCAGAGCCTTTCTCGCATCCATCACCTGAGCCGGGGCAGTTTTAGTGAAATAAAGCGTGTGGCGCCCATGGTGTGGCTGGACCGGGTGCCGGCATCGGGCCGGACGACCATGCCTTCTTCGTTTTCTTCGCGCCAGTTGCTCTGGTCTGGTGTTGTGCTTGGGCTGTTGGCAGGCTCCTGGTGGTTTGTGTCCCGGCAGTATGACGACGCCATTGCGGGGCAGTCCGAGAGCGAGGTTAAGCCTGCTGTTGTCCGCAAGAGCGTGACCATTGGGCCGGAAGCGGATGCGTCGGCCCCTGGGCAGAGCCAGGTTCCCGTCGGTGCAGAGGGTT
>JBPEXU010000049.1:0-3432 GCA_052031225.1 Marinobacter sp.
CCGAAGCGCCGGTAGCGCAGGCTCCGGCGCCGGTTAGCGTTCAGGTCCGGACCCTTGACGCCACCTTGCACGAGCCCGGGCTTCGGCTTCAGGGGCAGCTGGAGCCCTGGCATTCGGTGTCGATTGCGGCGCGGGTGGCTGGCACGGTGGAGCAGACATTGGTGGGGCTGGGCGATTCGGTGGTGGCCGGCCAGACCCTGCTCAGACTGTCGGATGACGGCCGTGCAGCGGTGGTTGGGCGCTGGCAGGCGCAGGTCCGCAGGCTGGAGGCGGATCTGGCGGGGGCGCGCCGGTTGCGCTCCGGCAATCTGGCGTCGGAATCGGAACTGCTGCGGCTGGAGAGCGAGCTGTCGGCGGCGCAGGCGGAGCTGACAGCGGCACGGCTTGCGGTCCAGCATCTGACCCCCAAAGCCCCGTTTGACGGGGTGATCAACGCCCGCCACGTCGACCCGGGCGCGCTGGTCCAGGTTGGCTCGCCGCTGTTCGATCTGGTGCGCATCGACCGGCTCAAAGCCACCGCCCAGGTTCCGCAGCAGTCGGTTTCCGCGGTCTCGGTGGGGCAGCCGGTGCGGGTGGAATTGCTCGATGGCGGATTACTTGAGGGCGTGGTGACGTTTGTGGCCAGCGCCGCCGACCCGGACACCCGCAGCTTTGCCGTGGAAGTGACGGTTGACAACCCGGAACGTCGCCGGGTCGCCGGTGGCAGTGCCAGCCTGCGGATTGCCCTGCCGGAAGTGAAAGCCATGCTGATCTCGCCGGCCTATCTGAGCCTGGGCGACGATGGCCGGCCGGGGGTCAAGTACGTGGACCAGAACAACCGGGTGGTGTTTCAGACCGTGCGTTTGCTCAGTGTGTCCACCGACGGGGCCTGGGTAACGGGGTTGCCGGATGAGATCCGCCTGATTACCCGGGGCGGCGGTTTTGTCAGTGTGGGTGACGAAGTGCGCCCGGTTGACGCCGCCCAGAGCCGGGGTTGAGTATGCGCACCTTGATCCTGGCGGCGATGGACCGCAGCCGCACCACCCTGCTGACCCTGCTGTTCCTGATCCTCGGTGGCCTTGCGGCGTTCCAGACCATCCCGAAAGAAGCCAACCCGGACATCACCATTCCGGTGATCTACGTGTCCATGTCGCTCGATGGCATCAGCCCGGAGGACGCCGAGCGCCTGCTGGTGCGCCCCATGGAGCAGGAACTGCGGTCGCTGGAGGGCATCAAGGAAATGCGCGGCACTGCGTCCGAAGGGCATGCCTCGGTGATTCTCGAGTTCGATGCCGGCTTCGATCCGGACAAGGCCTTGCAGGACGTGCGCGAGAAGGTGGACACCGCCCGCACCAAGCTGCCGGAGGAAGCGGACGAGCCCCGGGTGAACGAAATCAACGTGTCCTTGTTTCCGGTGCTGTCGATCGGTTTGTCCGGGCCGCTGTCCGAGCGCGAACTGATAACGGTGGCCCGCCGGCTGCAGGACGCCATCGAGGCGATTCCGGAGGTGCTGGAAGTGGACATCGGCGGCGACCGGGAAGACCTGCTGGAAATCGTCGTCGACCCGCAGGTACTGGAAAGCTACGGCATCGAGTTCGAACGGCTGGCCTCGCTGGTGACCCGGAACAATCAGCTGGTGGCCGCCGGCTCACTGGACACCGGCAACGGCCGGATGACGCTGAAGGTGCCCGGGGTGATCGAAAACGTCGTCGACGTGATGTCGATGCCGGTCAAGATGAACGGCGACACGGTGGTGACTTTCGGCGATGTCGCCATGCTCCAGCGCACCTTCAAGGACCCGACCGGTTTTGCCCGGATCAACGGCGAGCCGGCACTGGTGCTGGAAGTGTCCAAGCGCGCCGGCGCCAACATCATCGAAACCATCGCCAAAGTCCGCGGCCTGATCGAACAGGCGCGGCCTCAGTTGCCGGAGAGCCTCGATGTCCGTTTCATCATGGATCAGTCCACCGAGGTCCGGGAACTGCTGACCGACCTGCTGAACAACGTCCTGACCGCCATTGTGCTGGTGACCATTGTGGTGATTGCCGCCATGGGGCCGCGCTCGGCGCTCTTGGTAGGGCTGACCATCCCCGGCGCATTCCTGACCGGCATTCTGGTGATCTGGGGCCTGGGGCTGACGCTCAACATCGTGGTGTTGTTCAGCCTGATTCTGGTGGCCGGGATGCTGGTGGACGGCGCGATTGTGGTGTCGGAGCTGGCCGACCGCAACCTGTCCGGCGGCCTGCCGGTGCAATCGGCCTGGGCCGAGGCCGCCAGCCGCATGGCCTGGCCCATCATTGCCTCGACCGCGACCACCCTGGCGGTGTTCCTGCCGCTGCTGTTCTGGCCCGGTGTGGTGGGCGAATTCATGAAGTTCCTGCCGATGACGGTGATCATCTGCTTGCTGGCCTCACTGGCGATGGCCCTGGTGTTCCTGCCGGTCCTCGGCGGCGTCAGCGGCGGCCGCCGGGCGCGTGAGCGATCCGCCCGCAGCGGTCTGATGCCGGTATACCGGGCGACACTGGCCCGCCTGCTGCGTTCGCCCGGCACCACGCTGCTGGGCGTGCTGGCCTCGGTGGTGCTGATCTATGGCGCCTATGCCGCGTTCAATCACGGGGTGGAATTCTTCCCGAGTGTGGAGCCGGATTCGGCCCAGGTGCAGGTGCGCGCCCGGGGCGATCTCTCGGTGTGGGAGCGGGACGCCATTGTCCGGGACGTGGAACGGCGCCTGCTCGGGATGCCGGAGGTGGAAGCCCTGTACGCCCGGTCCATGGTCAACGCCGGTTCGCAGCTGGCGCCCGATGTCATCGGCGTGCTGCAATTCCAGTTTACCGACTGGCACACTCGCCGGCCGGCCAACGAGATTCTTGACGACTTCCGGGCACGGACGGCGGACATCCCGGGCGTCCAGCTCGATTTCCGCAAGCAGGAAGGCGGCCCGGCCGAGGGCAAGCCGGTGGAAATTCTGGTCAGCAGCCTGGACGCGCAGGCGCTGGACGCCTACGTCGATCGGGTCGAAGCCACCATGCGCTCACTGGACGGCTTTGTCGACATCGAGGACGACCGCAGCCTGCCTGGCATCGAATGGCGGCTGAATGTGGATCGGGAGGCCGCCGCCCGCTTCGGCACCGATGTGGTCACCATCGGCAGCGCCGTGCGCCTGATCACCAACGGCCTGGTGCTGGCCACCTATCGGCCGGAGGATGTCCGGGATGAAGTCGACATCGTGGTGCGGGTGCCGAACAACTGGCGGGAGCTGGACCAGCTCCGGCGTCAGACCATCCGCACCGAGCGCGGGCAGGTGCCGTTGTCGGAATTCGTGACCCTGGCGCCGGGCGACAAAACCGGCAGCATTGTCCGGGTCGATGGTCAGCGCACCATCACCGTCAAATCCGATCTGGCCCCGGGCCGGCGGCTGGACGAAGCGCTCAAGGCCCTGGCCCGGGCATTGCC
>JBPEXU010000005.1:0-12716 GCA_052031225.1 Marinobacter sp.
CGGAGGCTCAGCCTCCGGTCGCTTCCGGCCCCGGTTACCAACCTGACCGGTTCATGGACAGATTGTCACGATCCGATACGCCGGTGCTATGGCAACGGGTGTAGTGCTTGCCTACAATAAATTTATCGCTCGTGGCTCAACCGGTTAACCGCAAGCCATGTCCATAGCACCGTCAGGTAAGCATTTATGACCATCGCGGAAACCTTCGTAACTCGTCGTTCGTCCACATCCCGCCGTCGCCAGGGGCTTTGCCGGTCGATGGCCGTGGCCCTGTTGCTGTCGACGCCGCTCGGGCTGCACGCCAAAGCCGACAGCCCGACCGTGTACGAACCGGTGGCGCCAACCATCGATCAGGCACGCGCCAACATCCTCATCGCCCGCCAGCTTCAATTTACCCATTTCCGCGATCTCGGCATCAGCGATGAACTTTCCGAAGACGTCTTCGACGCCTACCTCGATTACCTGGACGGCCAGCGCATTTACCTGACCCAGCAGGACATACAGGCCTTTTCCAGAGTTCGGTCGCAACTGGGTGCAGCCCTGAAGACCGGTCAACTTCAGCCCGGTTTCGACATCTATAACCGGGTCCAGCAACGCATCATCGAGCGGCTCCAGTTTGCCCTGAGCGTGATCGGCGAAGGCATCGACAAGCTCGACTTTTCAACCGACGAAAGCATCCTGCTGGACCGTTCCGAAGCGCCCTGGGAGCCCGACCGCGAGGCGCTGGATGCGCTGTGGATCAAGCGCATCAAGAACGCGGTGCTGGCGCAGCGACTGAACGGCACCGACGAGGACGCCATTGAAGAAAACCTGCGCCGGCGCTACGAAGGTCAGCTCAAACGCGCCTATCAGGCGCGAAGCGAAGACGCCTTTCAGGCTTACATGAACGCGTTCACCGGCATGTGGGACCCGCACACCTCCTACTTCTCGCCGCGCACGTCGGAGAACTTCAACATCAACATGAGCCTGTCGCTGGAAGGCATTGGCGCGGTTCTGCAGTCCGATAACGAATACACCAAAGTGGTCCGGCTGGTGCCCGGCGGGCCTGCGTCCAAGCAGGGCCAGCTGCAGCCGGCCGACCGTATCGTCTCGGTCGGCCAGGAAGGCGAAACACCGGTCAATGTGATTGGCTGGCGCCTGGACGAAGTGGTCGACCTGATCCGGGGGCCGCGGGATTCGGTGGTCACGCTGGAGGTCATCCCCTCGAACGCGACCGACGAAACCATGACCAAGACCATTGCCATCAAGCGGGATGAGGTCAAGCTCGAGGAACAGAGCGCCAGCAAGGACTTGATCCATCTCGAGCGCGGCGGCAAACAATACGCCATTGGCGTGATTACCATCCCGACCTTCTACGCCGATTTTCAGGCCATGCAGGCCGGCGACCCCAATTACAAGAGCACCACCCGGGATGTCCGGCGTCTGATCGGCGAACTGAAGGAACAAGGCGTCGACGGGCTGGTGATTGACCTCAGAAACAACGGCGGCGGCGCCTTGCACGAGGCCAACGATCTGGTGGGCCTGTTCATTGACCAGGGGCCCACGGTCCAGATCCGCAACGCCAACAACGACGTTCAGGTGCTCAGTGATGAAGATCCATCCATCGCCTACGACGGCCCGCTGGTGGTGCTGGTCAACCGGATGAGCGCGTCGGCGTCGGAGATTTTTGCCGGTGCCATTCAGGACTATGGCCGGGGCCTGGTGGTGGGTTCGCAAACCTTCGGCAAGGGCACGGTTCAGGCTGTCCGTCCGCTGAATCACGGCCAGCTCAAGATTACCCAGTCCAAGTTCTATCGGGTGTCCGGCGGCTCTACCCAGCACAAAGGGGTGATCCCGGACATCGAGATTCCGACCCGGATCGACAAGACCCGGATCGGTGAAGACGCTCTGGACCATGCCCTGCCCTGGGATCAGATCGAAGCGGTGCCGCACACCCGCTATTTCGATTTCAGTGGCGTCATCGACGAACTGCGCAAGCGCCACGAAGCCCGCTTTGCCGCAAGCCCGGAGTTCAATCTGCTGCAGCAGGAAATCGAATTTCTGGAGAAGCAGCGTGAGATGGATTCGGTCAGCCTGAACCTGGAAAAGCGCCGCGATCAGCATGAGCAGATCGAGCGCACCCGGCTCGCGATTGCCAATGCCCGCCGGGAACTGCGCGGGGAGGAGCCGTTTGAGTCTCTGGAAGCGCTGGAAGACTGGCAGGATCAGCAGGCGGCCGACCTGAACACCACCGATGAAGAGCTGGACTTCGTCATTCGCGAAGGCGGCGACATCATGGCGGACATGCTTGAGCTGGACCAACGCATGGCGTCAATCCTGACGCCGCGGCAGCTCGCCGCCCAGGCACCGACCCGATAGGCGGATCGCCCGGATGACCGACAGCAACTCCGACGGACCGGTCAGCAGCCAGAACGCCCGGGCCATTCGGGACATGCTGCTGGACGCGCTGCACGCCATGCAGTCCATGGACGCGCTCGATGCCGGAGCCGCCAGTGCTCCCGACCCCAAACCTGCCGACAGCCTGGTCGAGCGGCTCGCGCAGATAACCGGCTCCGCCCTGCGTTTTGGCGCACGGGCAACCGACACCTCACTGCGGGTCGGGCGCGCGCTGATCCGTTCTCAGGACCAGTTGCGTGCCATGCTGATCGCCGGCCAGTCGCTGAAGGACATCCGGGAAGTGGCCGGACTGACGTTGTCGGAAATGAGCGAGGCCCTGAACCTCAAGGACAAATCCATCCTCGAAGCGGTTGAGAACGGCACCGCGACCCTTTCCTTTGAATTGATCCTGCGCCTGGCGGCCCTGATCGCCCGCAACGACCCGATTCCCTTCATCATGCGCACAACCCGCAATTACAATCCGGAAGTGTGGAAAGTCCTTGACGACTGGGGCATCGGCCGGCTGCCCCTGCAGTTCGAGCGGGAACGGGAATTCATCAACATCTTTCGCCGCCACGACGACGCCCGGAACCTCTCGGACGAGGGCTTCCGGCGGGTATTGGAGTTCACCCGCCAGAGCTTCGAAATGTCCCTGCACTTTGTCGAGGAACAGGAGCGGCAAGTACAGGAGCTGCGCGCCCAGTACCAACGGGACGGGGACGACTCAGGCAAATAGCCGACGCATACCCGCCGAATTGGGATTGGACACCACGCCCTTCTCGGTGACGATCGCGTCGATCAGATGCCCGGGGGTCACGTCAAACACCGGGTTGAACACCGCCACCCCCGCCGGGGCCAGGGCAATACCACGAATTTCACGCACCTCGGTGCCCTCCCGCTCTTCAATCGGGATCTCCGACCCGGAAGCCAGGGCCATATCCACCGTGCTGGACGGCGCCACCACCATGAATCGA
This sequence comes from Marinobacter sp., assembly GCA_052031225.1. Classification (GTDB taxonomy): domain Bacteria; phylum Pseudomonadota; class Gammaproteobacteria; order Pseudomonadales; family Oleiphilaceae; genus Marinobacter. Next base: position 3,351 of record JBPEXU010000005.1, read on the forward strand.
GCACCGTGGTGGCGGGCCAGCACCGCCAGGCCATAGGTCCCGATCTTGTTCGCCACGTCGCCATTGGCGGTGATCCGGTCGGCGCCGACAATCACCCATTGGACCTGGCCACTGGCCAGAATGGCTGCCGCGGCGCCGTCGGCGTTCAGCGTCACCGGAATGCCGTCCCGGGCCAGCTCCCAGGCGGTCAGGCGGCTGCCCTGAAGCCAGGGCCGGGTTTCATCGGCGTACACCCGAGTGAGAATACCGGCTTCGTGCAACCGACGAATCACCCCGATCGCGGTGCCGTAACCGCCGGTGGCCAGTGCCCCGGTGTTGCAGTGGGTCAGCACGGACACGGGATTGTCGGTCCCGATCAACTCCAGCGCATACTCCGCCATCGCCAGGTTGGCGGCAACGTCCTCCTGATGGATCCGTATCGCCTCGTCGGCCAGACACCGCTCGGCTTCGTCCCTCGACCGGCAGTTGGCCAACACCTGTTTCATCCGTTCCAGCGCCCAGAACAGATTGACCGCAGTCGGGCGCGACTCCGCCAGCTCCTGAATCGCCGCGTGAATCTCGTTTTCCCAGTCACCGCTGTGGGCCTGGCGCGCCGCCAGCGCAACGCCGTAGGCCGCGCTGATGCCAATAGCCGGGGCGCCCCGGACCACCATGTCGCGAATACACTGGGCCACCGCTGCCGGCCCCTCGGCGGTCAGCCAGTGTTCCTCGTTGGGCAACAGGCGCTGGTCCAGAAGTTCCAGGCTGTGGCCGTGCCATTTCAACGCAACGGTGCCCAGGTTGCGGTCGGCCGGAGACGGCGTGATGGTCATTGGTATCGGCTCCCGTGTTGGAAAAGGCGCAGTATACCTGCCGGGCTTTTCACCCCGCCATGGCTAGTGCTCATTGCCGCCGCTGGTTATACTTTCGGGCTACATTTTCACAGACGCAGCCTGACTGCGCCCATCGCTGTAAGGCAGGTCCATGACGGCAGAAACCATCACCACAGCAGCCGATATCCGCATCAACGCACGCTGGGTCATTCCCATTGAGCCCGCCGGCGTGGTTCTTGAAAACCAGGCCATTATCCTGCAGGGCTCGCGCATCGTTGCGCTGCTCGAACCGGCGCAGGCAGACCGACAATACCGGACCCGCGAAACCATCGACCTGCCGCAGCACGTGGTGATGCCCGGCCTCATCAACATGCACGGACACGCAGCCATGTCGCTGTTCCGGGGCATGGCGGATGATCTGCCCCTGATGACCTGGCTGAACGACCATATCTGGCCCGCCGAAGGCCAGTTCATCGACGAGCAATTCATCGCCGACGGCACCCAGCTGGCGATGGCCGAAATGCTCCGCACCGGCACCACGACCTTTTCCGACATGTATTTCTTCCCGGAAGTGGTCGCTCAGCTCGCCCACGACACCGGTATGCGGGCTCAGGTGTGCTTCCCGCTGCTGGACTTCCCCACCGCCTGGGGCAGCGGTCCGGCGGACTACTTGAATAAAGGTGCGCGGCTGATCGAGCGCTGGACCAACGATGACTTCGTGATGCCCGCCATCGGGCCGCACGCCCCCTATACCGTATCGGATGGCCCGCTCCGGGATGCCCTGGCACTGGCCGAGACCACCGGCGCGGCGCTCCAGATTCACCTCCACGAAACCGCATTCGAGGTCAGCGAGGCGCTGGCCAAAGGCGGTCGGCGCCCGACGGAGCGACTGGCGGAACTCGGCCTGCTGACCCGCAACACCCAGTGTGTGCACATGACCCAGATCGACGACACCGATCTCGGCGTGCTGCAGACCACCGGCGCTCACGTCGTTCACTGTCCGGAATCCAATCTGAAGCTGGCCAGCGGTCTGTGTCCGGTCCAGCACCTGCTCGACCACAACATCAATGTCGCCATCGGCACCGACGGCGCCGCCAGCAACAACGACCTCGATCTGTTCGGCGAGCTGCGCAGCGCCGCGCTGGTTGCCAAAGTCGTCGCCGGCGATGCGGCTGCGCTGTCCGCGCACCGCGCCCTTGAGATGGCGACGCTCAACGGCGCACGGGCTCTGGGCCGGGATCACGAGCTGGGCTCGCTGGTGCCGGGCAAACTGGCCGACCTGATCGCCGTCGATCTGAGCGACCCGTACCTGCAGCCGGTCTACGATCCGGCGTCCCACCTGGTCTACAGCAACCATGGCCGGTCGGTAAGCCATAGCTGGATTCACGGCGTACCTCAGTTGCAGGAGGGCAAACCGACCCGCATTGACGTCGCCGACCTGATGCTCCGGGTGCAGGGCTGGCGTGAACGTATCCGCCAGTACCGGGCCCGATAACCACTTTCCGAAAGATCGCTAGGCAGAAGTCACCATGACCAATCAGAACGTAGACCAGAACGAAATCGCCAAGTTTGAGGCGCTGGCCAGTCGCTGGTGGGACCCCACCAGTGAATTCAAGCCACTGCACGACATCAACCCGCTGCGGCTGAATTTTATCGATGAGCGGGTGACGCTGGCGGGTAAAAAGGTGCTCGACGTCGGTTGTGGCGGCGGCCTGCTGTCCGAAGGCATGGCCCAGCGTGGTGCCTACGTCACCGGCATTGACATGGGCGAAGCGCCGCTGTCGGTCGCCCGATTGCACGGCCTGGAAAGCGGCATTAACGTGGATTACCGGCAGACCACCGTCGAAGCGCTGGCCCGGGACGACAACGAAGCCGGTCAGTACGACGTTGTTACCTGTCTGGAAATGCTTGAGCATGTGCCCGATCCGGCCTCGGTCATCAAGGCCTGCGCCGCCATGCTGAAACCGGGCGGCCACCTGTTCGTGTCCACCATCAACCGGAATCCGAAATCCTTCCTGTTTGCCATCGTGGGTGCCGAGTACGTACTGAATCTGCTGCCCAAGGGCACCCACGAATGGAAGAAGTTCATCCGGCCGTCGGAAATGTCGGACTATCTCCGTCATGCCGGACTGGAAGTTCTGGAACTGACCGGAATGACTTACAACCCGATCACTAAAATCTACAAACTGAGCCGGGATGTGGACGTCAATTATCTGATGCACGCCAGGGATACCCGTGACGACTGACCCGAAACCGTCAGCGGTCCTGTTCGACCTGGACGGCACCCTGATCGACACCGCGCCGGACTTCATCCGCTGCCTGAACCAGCAACGCCAGCGCTACGGACTGCCGGCGCTGCCGGCGGACCACATCCGCCGCTCGGTGTCGAACGGCGCCCGGGCCATGATCCGGGTTGGCTTCGGGCTGGAACCGGAGCACCCCGACTACCCCGCCCGGCACGCCGAATTTCTCGACCTGTACGAGGCCGGAGTGGCGGTCGAGACCACCCTGTTCCCGGGCATGGACAACCTGCTCGCCGAGCTCGAACTGGCCCGCATTCCCTGGGGCATCGTCACCAACAAACCGATCCGGTTTGCGGCACCGCTGATTCAGGCGCTGGGGCTCGCCGAGCGCTGCGCCTCGCTGGTCTGCCCCGACCATGTCGAACAGCGCAAGCCGCACCCCGAGCCGCTGCTGCTGGCCTGCAACCAAATCGGTGCCGAGCCCAGCCGCGCCATCTACGTGGGCGATCATGAGCGCGACATCGAAGCCGGTCGCAACGCCGGCATGACCACCATCGCGGTCCGCTATGGCTACATCGAGGAGCCGGAGACGGTTGACCTATGGCAAGCCGACCAGGTCGCCGACACCGTCTCCGAACTCGCAAAGCTGTTACAATACCGCCGCTGAATTGATCCGATACCGGCGAACCGACCGGCCGCAGCCTGATACGGAGACAGGATATGCAAGACTACCAAGCCCCCGCCAATTTGCTGCAAGACCGCATTGTCATGGTCACCGGTGCCGGCAGTGGCATCGGTCGCGCCGCCGCCAAGGCCTACGCCGCACACGGCGCCACGGTCATTCTGGTTGGCCGGACCGTGGGCAAGCTGGAAGAGGTGTACGACGAGATCGAAGCCGCCGGCCACCCCAAGCCCGCCATCGTGCCAATGAACTTTGAAGGTGCCGCGGTCAAGGACTACGAAGAGCTGGCGATGACGATCGAGGATAATTTTGGTCGCCTGGATGGCCTGCTGCACAACGCCGCCATCCTGGGCAACCGGAGCCCGGTGGAACTGTACGATCCGGAGATCTGGAACCGGGTTATGCAGGTCAATGCCACGGCGCCGTTCCTGCTTAGCCGGGCAATGATCCCGCTGCTTCGCAAGTCCGACGATGCGTCGGTGATTTTCACCTCCTCCGGGGTTGGCCGTAAAGCCAAAGCCTACTGGGGTGCCTACGCCGTCTCGAAGTTCGCCATTGAGGGTCTGAGCCAGCTGCTGGCCGAAGAACTCGACGACGATCGCCACAACATCCGGGTCAACAGTCTGAACCCCGGTGCCACCCGTACCAATATGCGCGCCCACGCCTATCCGGCCGAAAACCCGCAACAGAATCCGGCGCCGGAAGATCTGATGCCGGTGTACCTGTATCTGATGGGACCGGACAGCAAAGACGTGAATGGCCAGCAGATCGACGCGCAGCCGAAAAAGTGATGGAACTGTACTTTTACACCACCGCCAATTGCCATCTGTGCGAACTGGCCGAGGCGCTGCTGGTGAACACGCCGATGCCGGTGCCAATCCCGGTGGACGTGGTCGATATCGCCCAGTCCGAGCAGCTGGTTGAGCGCTACGGCACCCGCATCCCGGTGCTGCGCCGCAACGACACCGGTGCCGAGCTGGACTGGCCCTTCACCAAGGACCAGTTACTGCAGTTTCTGACATGAGGACGCCCTGACATGTTGATGGTGATCTCCCCCGCCAAAACGCTGGATTACGAAAGCCCACTGGCAACGACCGAGTACAGCCAGCCGGATTTTCTCGACGACGCCTGCGAACTGGTGGATCAGCTGAAAGCGCTGGAGCCGCATCAGATCAGCAACCTGATGAGCATCAGCGACAAACTCGGCCAGCTCAACGCCGAGCGCTTCCGGACCTGGCACACACCCTTCACGCCGGACAACGCCCGCCAGGCCATTCTGGCCTTCAAGGGTGACGTTTACACCGGGTTGGACGCCGAAAGCTTCAGCGCCGGCGATTTCCAGTTCGCACAGCAACACCTGCGCATCCTGTCCGGTCTGTATGGCGTGCTGAAGCCGCTGGACCTGATGCAACCCTATCGCCTGGAGATGGGCACCCGCTTCGAGAACCACCGGGGCAAGGATCTGTACGCCTTCTGGGGCAGCAAAATCACCGACGAGCTGAACCGGCTGCTGGCCAGTGACGACGGGGTGCTGGTCAACCTGGCCTCCAACGAGTACTTCAAGAGCGTCCGCAAGAAAGACCTGAACGGTCGCCTGATCACGCCCCAGTTCAAGGACTGGAAGAATGGCCAGTACAAGATGATCAGTTTTTACGCTAAAAAAGCACGCGGCCTGATGAGCCGCTACGCGATCCAGAACCGCATCACCCAGGCCGACGACCTGAAAGGCTTTGACCTTGACGGTTACTACTTCAGCGAAGAACAGTCGAACGGCGACAACTGGGTCTTCCTGCGCGACGAGCAGTAATCGAACCGAAACCGGAGTAGTCCATGAACGAAGCTGTTTTTTCCCAGATCGCCATGCTGGTGTTTCTGACCGGCCTGATCGTCTGGATGGGATTCATTGTCTGGGATCTGGCCAAGAAATCGCAGGCCGGCCGCTTTGGCACCATCGCCCTGTTCACCGTGCTGGGCGCCGGCGTCGTCGGTTTTATCATCAAGACCGTGCTGGTTGAGGTCATGCAGATCTGACCCACCGGCCATCACTTTACGGCCGCCGCCCGGCGGCCGTATCATCCCCTCCCTTTTTCCCAAGTTCACCGTACCGAATCAACAGCAAGGACCCAGTCTGATGTGGTTTCGTAATGCCCGTGTTTTCCGCTTCACCAAACCGTTTGATATCACCGCCGAGGCCCTGGAAGAAAAACTCCAGGCCGATGCCTTCAAACCCTGCGGCCCGCAGGAAACCAGTCGCCAGGGTTGGGTGCCACCGCTGGGCAAACACGGCGAGCAACTGGTGCACAGCGCCAACGGCTACCACCTGATCGCCCTGCGCAAGGAGGAAAAAATCCTGCCCGGCCCGGTGGTCAAGGAAGCGGTCGAGGAACGGGCCGAGGCGATTGAGCTGGAGCAGGGCCGAAAGGTCCGGAAAAAGGAAAAAGACGAAATCAAGGAACAGGTCGTGCTCGAGATGCTGCCCAAGGCCTTCTCGAAAAACCGCCGCTGCTTCGCCTACCTGGCGCCCAAGGATGGCGTGCTGGTGGTGGATGCCGGCTCCGCCAAGCAGGCCGAAGACCTGGCCTCAACCCTGCGCAAGAGCCTGGGCTCGCTGCCGGTTCGCCCGCCTGCCGTGGAGCAGTCACCGGCCTTTACCTTCACCGGCTGGCTGAACGAATCCATTGAGCTGCCGGCCAGTATCAGCCTGGGCGACGAGTGCGAGCTGAAAGACCCGTCGGAGGACGGCGGTGTGGTGCGCTGCAAGGGACTGGACCTGAAAGCCGACGAAATCCGCAACCACCTCGATGCCGGCATGCAGGTCACCAAGCTGGCGGTTACCTGGGACAACAACGTGTCGTTCCTGCTGGACGACGAACTGGGCATTCGCCGCCTCAAATTCGGCGAAACCCTTCAGGAACAGCTGGACGATGTGGACGTGGATGACGCCGTCGCCCGCTTTGACGCCGCCTTCACCCTGATGACGCTGGAGCTGTCGCGCCTGATCCCCGGCCTGCTGGACGCGCTCGGCGGCGAAGATCGCTCCGCCATCGTCGAGGGCTGATCAGAACCGGCCGGAGCCGCCCCGCCCAAGGCGCTCTTTCTGCCAGTCCTTCTCCGGCTCGTTCAGCACGAGCCGGAGATCCATCACCTCTTCCTCGGCGTTGTACTTGATTTCAAAGCCCAGGTGCTCGGCCAGTTGCAGCATCGGCCGGTTGTCCGGCAGCACGTTACCGACCATTTCCACCGTTCCCCGCGCCCGGCAGTAGTCAATCATCTTCTGCATCAGGGCGACGCCCAGGCCCTCGCCTTTCATCTTGTCGTGCACCATCACGGCAAACTCACAGCGCAGGTTGTCGGCGTCGGTCCAGGTGCGCACGGTGCCCAGCGTTTCCTCACCTTCGCCGTCTTCCCGGGGCGCGTTGGCCACAAACACCATCTCCCGGTCGTAGTCGATCTGAACCATCTGCGCGACATCCTCGCGGGAGAAATGCTTGCGGTACTGGAAAAACCGGTAGCGGATGGATTCCGGCGACTGGCGCTCGTGGAACACCCGGTGTGCCGGTTCGTCCTCGGCCCGCACCGGCCGGATGATGACCCGGCGACCGGACTTGGGCAGCACAATCCACTCCTCCAACTCGCGCGGATACGGCTGAATGGTCGGGCGGCCGGGCTTGTCGTCCAGATCAATCGCCACGTTCACCGCCACCGCACCGTTTTCGTTGAACAGCAGCGGTGAAATTTCCAGGCCACGAATCTCCGGAATGTCGATCACGATCTGGGACAGCGTGACCAGCGTTTCCGACACCGCCCGGATGTCCTCCTCCGGTTTCAGGCTGTGTTCTTTCAACAACTTGTACATGTAAGTGCGGCGCAGCAGCTCCCGGGCCAGCACCATGTTCAGGGGCGGCAGCGCGATCTGGCGATCGGTCATCACGTTGATCTGCGCGCCCGAGGCGCCACACACCACCAACGGGCCAAAATGCGCGTCCCGGGTAATGCCGACACTGAACTCAACGCCGCCCACGTGCTGGTAGGAGCGCTGGACGGCAAAACCCAGGAAACCGCTTTCCGGGAAATGGGTTTTGTACTCGTCCATCAGGAAGCGGCAGGAATCCATGATCGCCGGTTCGCTGTTGAGCTTCTGCACCGTGCCCTTGTAGCGCCGCTGAGTCGGGCTGAGTTCCAGGAACGGATAACAGGACTGCTCGTGAATGATGGTAATGTCGATCGGCCGGCGCTCGACGGCAAACGCCTCCAGCACTTCCTCCACGTCGTCGCAGTAAATGGTATCGATGGTATTGATGCCGTAGTCGCGGATAACGTCCCGGGCCTCCCGGTTGGACAGGTGCCGCCGGCCCGAACGCAGGGCATTGATCACCAACCGGCGGGTGTGGGTGCGGTCGGCCAGGTGATCGGTAAAGGATTCCGGCGTCTCGGTCAGCAGTCGCTGCACGCGCTGGTGACGGACATGCTGCATGAACGCGGTGACGGCCTTTTCCGGGCTGAAAAACGAGGGAATACCCGCCCGGTAAAACTCCTCGCGGGCGTCCATCACCGTGCTCTGGCCCAGCCAGCAGGTAAAGACGTTCAACCGGGTCCCCTTCGACGCCTGCACCACGGCATCGGCGATCTGCAGGCTGTCTTCGGTCAGGCTGGGTGCGTACATGACCAGCACATTGGCCACTTCCGGGTCTTTGGCGAGCGCCTTCAGCACCTTGCCATACAGCTCCGGCGAAGCATCGTAGTTGAGGTCGATGGGGTTTTTCCGGGTCCAGTACGGGGGCAGCAGCTCGGCCAGCGTCTCGACCGTTTTCTCCGACAGCTCCGCCAACTCTCCGCCCAGGTGCGCCAGCCGGTCCACCGCCAGCACGCCGGGGCCGACACCGTTGGCCATGATGGCCAGGGATTCCCGGCGCAGGGGGCGCATCCGGGTCAGGGTTTCCAGGGCATCGAACATCTGCCCCAGGCCGTCGACCCGCAGCACCCCGGCACGCTGCAGCATGGCGTCGTAGATCGGATCGCTGCGCCGGATACCGGCGGGCAGATCGTGGGGGAACCACTCCGATTCCGGCACCCGTCCGGATTTGACGGCGATCACCGGCTTGGTGCGGGACGCGACCCGTACCGCCGACATAAACCGGCGGGGATTGGGGATGTTCTCGATGTGCAGCAGAATCGCCCGGGTCTGGGTGTCCTGGGCCAGGTAGTCGATCAGGTCGTCGTGATCGATGTCCATGCCATCGCCCAGGGTCAGGAAGTAGGAAAAGCCCACGCCCCGGGCAAAGGCCCAGTCGATGACCGAGCTGGCGATGGTGCCACTCTGGCCAACGAACGCCACCCGACCCGGGATCACGCCCATATGGGCATAGGTTGCGTTCAGGTTACGGCCCGGCACCATCAGCCCGATGGTGTTCGGCCCCAGCACCCGGATACCGGTTTCCCGGGCCGCGTCCCGCACCGAGTACATCAGCGGCTGGCCGGTTTTGCTGTGGGTCCGGGACATACCGCCGGTCATCACGATGGCGGTGCGCACTCCGGCTTCGCCAAGGCGTTTGACCAGTTTTGGCACCGTGTCCGGCGGGGTACAGATAATCGCCAGATCGGGCGTGAAGTCCATCTTCGAGACTTTGCG
>JBPEXU010000050.1:0-3039 GCA_052031225.1 Marinobacter sp.
CTACACCCTGGCGCTGGCCGCTTACAACAGCGGCGGCGGCACCGTTTCAAGCGCCATGCGCCGCAACCGCAAGGCCGGCAAACCAACCGATTACTGGTCGCTCCAGCTGCCCCGGGAAACCCGCCACTACGTACCGAAACTGATCGCACTGGCAAAAATCTTCGATCGGCCCGAGGCCTATGGCATCGAGCTGCCGCCGCTGAAAAACGAACCCTACTTTGAAGTGGTGGAAACCGGCTCGCAGCTCGATCTGGCGCACGCGGCGGAACTGGCCCAGGTGGACATCGACGAAATCTACTTGCTCAACCCCTCCTACAACCGTTGGGCCACCAACCCCGATGGCCCGCACCGGCTTCTGGTGCCGAAAGACAAGGCCGAGGGCTTCCGTACCGCGTTGGCGGCCTTCCCGGTGGAACAGCGGGTGGCCTGGAAAAACTATAAGGTGCGCTCCGGCGACAGCCTGAACACCATTGCCCGCAGGTTTAACACCACACCGGCGGTGATCCAGCAGGTGAACAAACTGAACTCCGATCTTATCCGGATTGGCCAGCAACTGCTGATCCCGTCCGCAACCAAGGGTTCGGATGCCTACGTGCTCAGCGCCTCCGAGCGGCTCGAACGCAAGCAGTCACGCCAACGCAGCGGCAAGAAAGTACGGCACCTTGTGCGCAAAGGTGACACCTTCTGGGACATCGCCCGGGAACATCGGGTATCCGTCCGCGAGGTGGCGGCCTGGAACGGCATGGCACCGGGCGATCCGCTGATTCCCGGCAAAGAGCTGGTGATCTGGTCGAAAACCGCAAAAGCCGGCACGTCGGTAGCGTCCAATCGTCGTAATTCGTCGATGGTCCGCAAAGTCGGCTACCGGGTCCGCAAAGGGGATTCCCTGTACGCCATCGCCAACCGTTTTTCCGTGAACGTGAGCGATATCGCAAGCTGGAACGATCTCAATACGTCCCGTTATCTGCAACCCGGACAAAGTCTGGTACTCTACGTGGACATTCGTAACAGTCCGTAATCAAACTATGACAAGAACACGGAAAGTCTCGCTTTTTACCTCCATTGCCGCATCCTTTTTCGCCCTGCTGGCGCCTGGTCTGGTCCAGGCCGCCAGCGCCCCAGAACCCGCGCCGGCTCGTCACGGCATCGCCATGCACGGCGAGCCGAAATACCCACAAGGGTTTGCCCATTTTGATTACGTGAATCCGGCTGCGCCCAAAGGCGGCACGCTGAAACTGGCGGTGATCTCAAACGGCTTTGACTCGTTCAACCCGTTTGTGATCCGCGGTATCGCCGCCGCAGGCATCAACGCCTATCTCTACGACACCCTGCTTGAGGCCTCGGACGACGAGCCCTTTTCCGCCTACGGTCTGATTGCGGAATCGCTGGAAACGCCAGCCGATCGCAGTTACGTGGTGTTCAACCTGCGCAAGCAAGCCCGTTTCCACGACGGCGAACCGATCACCGCCGAGGACGTGCGCTTTTCGTTCGAACTGCTGACCACCGAAGGCCATCCGTTTTATCGCAGCTATTACGCAGATGTAAAAGACGTGGTGGTGGAATCCCCGACACGGGTTCGCTTCAACTTTCAGGCAACCACCAACCGAGAGTTGCCGCTGATTCTGGGCCAGATGCCGATTCTTCCAGCCCACTACTGGCAGGGCCGTGAATTTGGCAAGAACGGCCTGACGCCGCCGGTCGGCAGTGGCCCATATCGCATCGCGGAGTTTGACGCCGGCCGCTCCATCACCTACGAACGGGTACCGGACTATTGGGCGCAGGATCTGGGCGTGCGTAAGGGGCGCTTCAACTTCAATCGCATCCGCTACGACTATTACACCGACGACACCGTTGCCCTGGAGGCGTTCAAAGCCGGGAATTTCGATTTCCGCCTGGAAACCTCGGCCAAGAACTGGGCCACCGCTTACACCGGCCCCAAGTTTGACGCCGGCAAGATTGTCACCGAGGCCATCGAGCACCACCGGCCCACCGGCATGCAGGGCTTCATCCTGAACACCCGCAAACCGGTGTTCCGAGATCCGAGGGTCCGGGAGGCTTTGGCCTACGGCTTCGACTTCGAGTGGGCCAACAAGAACCTGTTCTTTGACCAGTACACCCGCACCAAAAGCTATTTTGAAAACAGCGAGCTTGCCTCTTCCGGCCTGCCCAGCGGCCGCGAACTCGAGCTGCTGGAGCCGTTCCGGGATCAACTGAGTGCTGATGTCTTTACCGAAGCCTACAGGCCGCCGGTGACCGAGGGCCAGAAGGGCCTGCGTCAGAATCTGAAAACGGCACTGGAGCTACTGCGCTCGGCGGGCTATGCCATCAAAAACGGCAAGATGGTGCACACCCAAACCGGCGAACCGCTGGCCTTCGAAGTGCTGCTGGCGCAAAAAAACTTCGAGCGCATCGTGCTGCCCTACAAAAACAACCTGGCCAAGCTGGGTATTGACGTGACGGTTCGGCTGGTGGACAGCAATCAGTACGTCCAGCGCGTTCGTCAGTTCGACTTCGATGTGATCACCCAGGTTCTGCCCCAGTCCGATTCCCCCGGCAATGAGCAGCGGGAGTACTGGCACTCAAGCACGGCGGACGTCGCCGGCTCGCGCAACTACATCGGTGTCAGCGATCCGGTGGTCGATGCACTGGTGGATCTGGTGATCCAGGCGCCAAGCCGGGAAGAGCTGGTGTATCGGGTGCGGGCGCTCGATCGGGTGCTGCTGCACGGTCACTATGTGGTTCCACACTGGCACCTGCGCAAAGACCGGGTCGCGTACTGGAACCATCTGGCCCGCCCGGAGGTAACGCCCAAGAACGGTATCGATCTCAATAACTGGTGGGTAACGCCCTGACCCATCTCCCCAGGCTGTAACGGAAGGAACCTCCCTCTCCATGGGCATCTATATCCTCAGACGGCTGGCGCTCATCGTTCCAACGCTGATCGGCATCATGCTGCTTAATTTCGTGATCGTGCAGGCAGCGCCAGGCGGCCCGGTGGAACAACTGATCGCCGAAATGGAAGGTCACGGCGGCAGCGCC
>JBPEXU010000051.1:0-2446 GCA_052031225.1 Marinobacter sp.
GGCCATTCGATCGGCGCTGGCCAAGCTGAACGAAATCCGGGACAAGCAGCAGGCGTTTATCGAAGCCTCTAAGGACGCGGCGGAAGCGGTGTCGCCGCTGGACGAGTATCTGCGGCTGATCGACAGGCTGCGGCTGGAATTGCTCAGCCAGCAGGACGAGAAGAAACAGGCCGCGAGCCGTTATCTGGAATTTGCGGCGCTGTGAGTCAGGGCGCCAGCAGCCGGTCGCGGATGGCGACGATGAGCTGGCCGATCAGATCCCGGGCTTCATTCTCGTGCAGCGACACGCACTTTTCCTGCATCAGCCGCCGGTCGTGGTCGGACGGGTGACTGGCGACGTCTTTCAGTAAATCCAGGTACTGGCAGGCGGCCAGGTGGGCTTTGATTTCCGTGTCGATCAGCCGGGACACCAGTTCTTCGACCTTGGCGCTGAAAAACGGGCGGTTGCGATTCAGCAGGTTGCGGGCATCGAGGGCCAGATTCCGGGCTTCGAGCCGGAGTTCGCCCGCCGGTTCTCCGCTTTCCACCGCCCGCAGAAACAGGCCGATTTTGTCATACAGCTGCCAGACCTTGGGCCAGACCGCCTCGTAGGCGGCGCGTTCGGTGCGGAAGCGCTCCTCACTGACCCCGATGGCTGCCGGAGCGGTCGTCGCCGACACCGGGTTGGCATGGAACTGCGCGACCCGAATGTCGTCCAGTTCCCGCCACAGGGTATCGGCTTTCTCGCGCAGCGAGTCGAGCCGGTCCTGGTGCTGGGCCCGGATACGCCCCACCTGAAACAGCGCCAGCAGGGCAATGAGAAGCGCGGCCAGAATCAACAGCAGCAGGCCGGTATTGTTGGAAAGCAGGTCGGCAATCGGATCCGTCGCCATGGCAGTGCGTCCTTTTCAGATCTGGCTGGCGGTGGGCGGTTTCCTCAGTATAGAAGCTAATTCGCCCATCCGATTGCCGATCACCGTCACATACGATCGCAGTGCTTTTCCATTTTCTGCTGCCAGCGTTCCATACGGTCCTGGTGCCGGGCCTGCTTCTCGTCGCGGATCTGGTCCCAGATTTCCCGTTGCTCGTCGGTCAGCTTCAGGCGGTCGGCGAGTTCGGCGTGGCGTTTGGCCATTTCCGCCCGCCGCTGTTCGGCGTTGAACCGTCCTTTGCCGTCCCGGAACTCCTGACACATCTCGTCCCAGTTCGGCTTGGCCCGTTTGCCGCCGTGGTGATCGGCCAATGCGACCGGGCTGGCCACGAACAAGGCCGTTGCCAGCAGGCCGGCTGTGATGATGGGTGCTTTGGTGCGCATAACGCGTTCCTCCGTGTGCTGTGGCCAGAGTGGCCGGTTACTTCAGTTCCATGGTAGTCCGGAAAACCGTCAACCGGTGTCAGCCCCGTGTAAAGGTTGTGCAAAGGAACGTGGGGCGAATCAGCCGGTTTCGGCCGGCGTGTTAGACTTCGGGCAAAGGTGGGGAGGCGGTTGATGCGCAATCGGGTGCTGTTGATCGAAGACGATGACGAACTGAGGATGCTGCTGGCGCGATACCTGAGCCAGCAGGGCTTTGCCGTCCGGGAAGCGGCCAACGGCCGGGACGGCCTGGCCCTGGCGCTGGCGGAAGCCTGCGACATCGTTGTGCTGGACATCATGCTGCCGGATCTCAGCGGCCTGGAGGTGCTCAGGGAACTGCGGACGACCACCCATCTGCCGGTGGTGCTGCTGACCGCCCGGGGCGACGAGACCGACCGGATTGTCGGGTTCGAAGTCGGTGCCGACGACTACATCCCCAAACCCTGCAACCCGAGGGAACTGGTGGCTCGCCTTCAGGCCCTGCTGCGGCGTATTGCCTGGGATCAGAAAGCGGACGTTGATGGCCCCCGCAGTTACGGCGATCTGCGGGTCGAGCCCAGGCACCGCCGGGTCTATCGCAACGGTGAGCCGGTGGAGCTGACCGCGACCGAGTACGAAGTGCTGCAGGTTCTGCTCGCCCACGCCGGCAGTGTGGTGCGCAAGACCGACCTGATGCAGTGGGCGCTGGGTCGCCCGCTGGAACCCTATGACCGGACTCTGGACATGCACATCAGCAATCTGCGTCGGAAACTGGGCAACGACCAGCCGCCGCGGATCGAGACGGTGCGAGGGCTGGGCTACAGCTATCGGGCCGTGTCATGAAACGCGGCCTGAGTGTGCCCCTGTTCTGGCGAATCTTCCTGTCGATCTGGCTGGCCATGGCGGTGACGGCGGTGGCCAGCAATCTGCTGACCCGTACCCTGCTAGATCGCGAGCGCCAGGCCATTGAACGCCAGGTGGGGTTGCGGGATCTGGCCCAGGACGCCATTGCCATCCGCGAGCGTCAGGGCCGTGCCGTGGCCTGGCGTCACCTGCGCCACCAGGGCGAGCGCCTTGGCCTGCATCTGATGCTGATTGCGCCGGACCAGGAAGGCCGGCTGCCCGCACCGGTGC